>DYOJ01000034.1 GCA_020720705.1 Acetofilamentum sp. | reverse complement strand
CGTCTGAACTCCGGAATTTCAGGCATGATTTCTTTATCTCGAAATTCTAAATCAACAATCTGATATTCAGCAGGTAATAACTGATTTAAAAAGTCTTTCAGTAAATCCTTACTGCCTTCTTCGCCAAAAAGTTTCTTGAATCCGAAATCTGTGTATGGATTTATGAACGTGGATTGCGGTTTTATTAAAAATTCATTGATGTCAGTTTCCATTTTTGAATATTATGTTGTTCAATATACGATATTTTTATCAATAATAAAATATTCAGACCTTAATAATCAAAATAATATTCACAAATATTTTATAATCAAATATTTATGCCTATCCAAAGTTGCAATTTTCATTATTTCGCACGAGTATATCCGAACTCTTTTGCATATTCGTCTAAGGTTCCGTACTCGCCTACACTTCCTCCGGAAATATCAGGCATAGGCTCAATCAAAAGAATATTTCCGACAAAATTAAATTCTGTATCAAAGGGTTTTGCACCTTCGTAGCTAATATCTCCGGGCACAAAACTTAAACGTCCTTTGATAACAGACCATGTTCCGTTTTCAAATATTTTAGCCTCGCCCATTTCATTGACTTCCGAAATCGTGTAAGATAAATCTTCGTTAAATTGATATTGAACAGGTTCGTGCCCGTTGTTCCATTTTCCGACAAGAGATTTCTCCTCGTCGTTTAAACTTTTTCCGCAACCGACAAAAAACAGTAAAACCAAACTGAATTTTGCACTAACTAAAAAATAATGTTTTAACAAGTTTGACATAATATTTCGATTTATTTTGATATGTTATTCTGTTTACAATTAATAGTTTATAGTTTCGTTAATGTTAATATGTATTTGAATATTCGATTTTAAAGTACTTGTATTATTTTTTTTCATAAAAATTCATAATGTTATGTAAATATCCGATAAGTATTTACTGATTACTGTTCACTGTTCACTGATAACTGATAACTGATAGCTGACAGAACTAAACATACACTTCCAACAGCTCCGAACGTTCTTTCGGAATTAACTGTATGTCTGATAGTTGTGATGGTATTAAAATAGTTTTTCCGGAACTTATATTCATTGATTTGTTTCCGTATTTTAATTGCACCTCGCCGGAAATGCCCATTAACACAACAAAGCTGTCCAATTCGGCATAATGCTTAAATACAGGTTTTGACAATTGTAACTTATTTACAGTAAAATATTGGTTTTTAGACAATTCAGCAAAATCATTGTATGGGTCGTACAAGGTTTTTGTTTCCCTCGCCGCTTTAAAATCCAAAACTTGCAAGGCTTTATCAAGATGCAATTCTCTTGATTTACCATTTTTATCTTTGCGTTCCCAATCGTAAATGCGGTAGGTCAAATCTGAACTTTGTTGAATCTCCGCAAGCAAAATGCCTTTCCCGATGGTATGAACCCTGCCGGGCGGAATAAAAAAAACATCGCCCCGTTTTACGGGCACACGATTCAGCAATTCACTTATTCGTTGCTCCGATAATTTTTGCAAATATTGTTCCGGATTTGTTTGAGACGAGAAACCGGAAATCAGACTTGTATTAGGCTCAGAATCAATGATATACCAAAGCTCTGTTTTTCCTTTGGAGCCATGATTTGCTTCCGCAAAAGTATCATCAGGATGCACTTGTACAGACAAATCCTGCGCGGCATCTATAAATTTAATCAGCAACGGAAAACGGGTACCATAAGTTTCAAAAACATGTTTACCAAGAAAATCTGAACCGTATTGTGAGCATAAATCTCTAATAGTCAGTCCTTTAAATTTTCCGTTCTCTACTTTGGATACATTATTTTCAACATCACAAATTTCCCAACTTTCACCAATATTGCCCTTGCGCATATTTTTTTTATGCAAGATTTGCTCCAATTTGCGACCACCCCAAATTGTCTCAATATAGATTGGTTTAAAAATTATCGGATACCACATTTATTCAAATTTTCTGCTAAAATAGCAATAATAAAATAATTTCTATCAATTAATTTTCATTTTTGAGAAGGGATATATTAAAAAATGCCGTACAAAAGGGAATAATAATATGAATTTAAGATAGTTACAAACTTTGATTTGTCTGTTTTGTCAATCGCTTTTGAGTTTTTTGGAATAAAAAAAGACTCCGAACAGAATCCGTCAAAATGTTCAGTTTATCCCTTAATTTTTATGTTTCATCAAAACACATACATTTTTGTTGTTTTTTTCAAAACCTTTGCAACAAAATAACGTTGATTTCATAATTCGGTAACGTTTGCAGAAATAATTGTTCGTTATTTTGCAGTCGAAATTAATTCAAAATATAAATTTCTTAGTCATGAAAACGTTAAAATTTATTCTCGCTTTTATCTCATTAACGGCTGTCATTATTTCTTCTTGCAAAAAAAAAGATGAAATTACAGACCAAAATGAAATAACCTACAAAATAGGAACTACAACTTACACCGTGGACAAAGAAGCTAAAACCGTAACAATCAAAGATTTCGGAACAGGTACGGGCACTGTAACATTCTCCGCAGATACAACATACGTTATCGAAGGCAGAGTATATGTGAACACAGGACAAACACTTACAATTGAACCCGGTACAATGATTCAAGGACTGCCCGGACAAGGCGAAAACTCCAGCGCGCTTGTTGTAGCTCAAGGCGGCAAAATAATGGCTGAGGGAACTGCCGAGCAACCGATTGTTTTCACCGGTTACGGTGATACTTACGAAGGAACCGGAGTATATGTTACAAAAGTTCGCGGCTTGTGGGGTGGCTTAATCATTCTTGGTAAAGCAGTTACAAACAATGCCGCACAAATGCGTGTTGAAGGTTTACCGGCAGATGAAGCTCGCGGTGTTTATGGCGGCACGGACAATGCGGACAATTCAGGTATTTTAAAATATGTTTCCATCCGACACGGCGGTACTGAAATTGGTTCCGGAAACGAAATAAACGGACTTACACTCGGCGGTGTCGGCTCAGGCACAACCATTGATTATGTAGAAGTTGTTTCAAACTTAGATGACGGTATCGAATTTTTTGGCGGAACTGTAAACGTAAAACATGCTTTGATAGCCTATTGCGGGGACGATTCTTACGATTACGACCAAGGCTACCAAGGTAAAGGACAATTTTGGGTTGCCGTTCAAGACTGGAAAATCGGAGACCGATTAGCCGAACAAGACGGCGGAGACGGAGACGGTGAAACTGCAGCTCCCGAAACGCAATCGCAACCTGTAATCTATAATGCGACTTATATCGGAAACGGAAAAACACCGCTTATGATATTCCGGGACAATGCCGGCGGTACCTATGCCAACTCTATTTTTGCATACACTGCAGATGGTGTTCGTATTGAAACTCGTACAGACAAACACAGCAGCTATGAAATGTTTAACGAAGGACTTTTGGTTATCAAAAACAACTTGTTCGACCATGTAGGAGACGGTTCGGCAGCAAAATCTATGTTTGTAAAACCCGAAGAGGGATTTGTTGAACCGGACGGTGCTGATAATAATGCCGCTACACATTGGACAAATAATTATAATACTGCTGAAAATATTGGAATTTCTGCCGACAGTGAAGAAGAATTCTCAGCTTATATTCCTGCAAACAGTTCAACGGCAACAAGAGCAAGCAAACCTGCCGATGCGTTTTTTGAACAAGCTGATTACCACGGAGCTTTCCAACCCGGCGGTACGGATTGGACTCAAGGTTGGACTTTGTCTTTTAAATAAAAATGAACCTCATAAATAAACATTTTTTACAGACTGTCATTAGGCAGTCTGTTTGAATTTAAATTAAACCGAATAATAAACATTACATAATTGACTTCTAAAATATAGATTTACAATATTTTAGATTCTGTTGTCTGTAATCTGATGTCTTAAATCTAATATATATTAACTTTGCATTCAAAAAAAACATGAAAAATTTTATTCTGACATTGCTCATTATCTTTGGCTTTTCATTTCATATTGCCGCTCAGTCGGTAATTTTGAAAGGCACTGTCAGCAACCAAAAAACAGGTGAACCGCTCATCGGTGCAACCGTTCAAATTGTAGGAACAACCAATGCAACCATGACGGATTTTGACGGAAATTATTCCTTGCAAGCAGAAAAAGGAACATACACCATCAAAGCCTCGTTCGTATCGTATGAAAGCCAAGTAATTGAAAATTACGGCGTTGAAAAATCTACCAATGAATTGAATTTTAGCCTAAAAGAGAGCGAAACCGAGATTTCCGAAGTATTGGTAACCGCAAAAACAGACGCATCTACAGAAACAGCAGTTATCAACATAAAAAAAAATTCAGGCAAAATTTCTGACGGTATTTCTGCCGCCGAAATGTCGAAACTTGGGGACAGTAATGCAGCTTCGGCACTTAAGCGTGTAACAGGCGTATCCGTGCAAGGTGAAAAATACGTTTATGTTCGCGGATTGGGCGACCGATACACGAAAACAACCTTCAACGGTGCTGAAATTCCCAGCTTAGACCCCGAGAAAAATTCGGTGCAAATGGATTTATTCCCAAGCAATGTTTTGGACAATATCATTGTAAATAAGACCTTTACGCCCGATATGCCGGGCGAATCCACCGGCGGACACGTAGATATTGTTACAAAAGATTTTCCCGAAAAATTCAATTTGATATTCTCGACCTCAATCGGTTACAATCCGCAAGCCAATTTGAATAAAAAATTTATTGTCGGAGAAACCGGCAAGTTTGATTGGTTTGCAACCGACGGCGGCGCACGCAATATTCCCGCTTATGCGCAGCAAGTATTGGATGCGATGCCTGACCGAGAAACACTTGTTATCAGTTTGAATCCTGCCGGCGGAAAATTCGGTTACACAGAAACAGAACTCGCCGATTTTTCTCGTTCTTTTGACACCAATGTTGCTCCGACAGAAAAGCAATCATTTCTGAATCACGGACATAAATTTTCAGTCGGAAACCGATATAAATTAAAAGATGACAAAGTTTTAGGAATAAATTTCGCAATTGACTACAATCGCAAGTTTAATTATTACGAAGAAGGCGAATACGGACAATACAAAAATGCAACACTTGACGACGACAAAGTTGTTACCGACCGCAAAGCTCAAGAAGATGTGCGTTTTGCAGGTTTAGGAAATTTAAACTTAAAATTTAACTCAAATCATGCAACCGGGATTCGATTTTTCAGAAATCAGGCAGGCACATCCACAGCGCGCTTCCGATACGGAACCTACAATTACGAATCCGCCGGAACATACATTCAGGAACGCCAACTAAGTTATTTGGAACGAAATTTCAACTCGGCACAAATACACGGCAAACACAGCTTTGGGACGTCCGAAAACCCAATGACGATAGATTGGCTTTCATCTTATACCTTGATGAAGCAATACGAACCGGACGCTGATTTTTTTACCAATCTTTACAAAAATCCGAACGCTGATTTTACCGAAGCTGATTTTGAATTTATGACCAACACCGCTCCTACCCGCATCTACAATGATATGGATGAAGCAGATACGGATAACAAAATAAATTTTCAAATCACGTTCAACAATCTATTGATGAAAGCCGGTGCAGAGTATATCCACAAACTCAGACAACACAGACAAGTTAAATTTGAACTCGCAAATGTCGGTGCAAACTCAAATGCTTACGAAGGAAATTTTGATATTGACGGAACACTTTCCGAATTTCTTACAAACAATTTGATAGCACCTGATAATCAAACCGGTATCTTTTACATGACAGACACGCGCAATAACGATGCAAACAGTTATGATGCAAATGCAGACATTATCTCCGCATATACTTTTGCAGATTGGAAAGTGATTGATAACTTAAGAATTATTGCCGGATTTCGTGCCGAAAATTCGACACAATACGTAAAAAGTCTCCGAACCGACATTCTTCGTGAGGGGGGATATGACCGAAAAACTGATTTTTTACCCTCAATAAATTTCAAATGGGAATTGACCGATGAAATGAACCTGCGCATTGCCGGAAGTCGTACGGTTGCACGCCCGCAATTTCGTGAAATCGCCCCCTCAAGTTTTTTCGATTACAAACGCGGCATGCGGATAAACGGAAATCCGACTTTGAAACCATCAAGCTCAAATAACGCGGATTTTCGTTGGGAATATTATATGAAACGAGGCGAATTGCTTGCTCTGAGCGCGTTTTACAAACAAACGTTCGACCCTATTGAAATGGAACTTGATACGGCAGACCAAAATTACTCCGTCAAATACATCAATACAGATAAAGCTCAATTATACGGTATCGAAGCGGAAGCACGAAAATATATCGGCTACGGAATATCGGCAGGCGGAAATTTCACTTACATAAAATCGGTTGTACAACTATCTGAATTTGACCGCATTTACAAGAAAGCAGAAACACGTCCGATGGTTGGACAGTCGCCGTATATGGTGAATGTATGGTTGGGTTTTGAGAACAAAAAAATAGGTTTAAGCTCCAATATTGCCTTCAATACAGGCGGCGAAAAGTTATTTTTACTCACAACAGGTTCAACACCATTCATTTACGAACTACCTCAATACGGACTGAATTGGAATATCGCCAAAACATTTGCCGATAAATTTGAACTTGAACTATCCATAGACGATATTTTAGATTCAGAATACAAAGCCGTACATCACGGCGAAAACGGAGATAAAACATTCCTAAGTTATACTTCGGGGCGTACTTTTGGGTTTACATTCAAATATTTCATCAAATAATCAATCAAAACTTCGTTAGATTTTAGAATTCAGATGTTAGTCATTAGACTCAAATCGCATAATTTCAATCAGTTACAATCATACTCTAATTTGAGAAATTTTCTTTTCTAATTTACAATAAATCAATATTTTACATAAAATATTGACGGACTATTATTCAATGAGATTTTTCATAAAAGTCGTTTAGCGATAGTTCGGTGCAGCCTCAAATACTAAGAAATTATTTTTTACACTTTAATTTTTTGTAAAAAAAGTATAATAAATTCAACTCAATTACCTATATTTGCTCTTTAATTAAAACAATGTGAATAGGATTATATTTTTAATTTTTGTACTGTTTGTTGGCATAACCAACTCCGTAAAGGCGCAACTTGATGAAAATAAGGCGAAAGCAATGTGGATATTAAACATTGCTTCACAGATTACTTGGAACGAAGAGGAAGAAGAATTCAACATTGCCGTATTCGGAGAGGGAAAGGTTTATCAAGAATTGAAAATTATGGCACAAGCCAAAACGATTCACAATAAGCCGGTCAAAGTTCAGTTATTGAAGCGATACAATAAACTGGGAACAAGCATAGTTCCGCATATCTTGTTTGTGGATAAAAAAGAAAATTTATATATTGATGCTGTTTTAACGCAAATATTGGGCACCAAAACCTTGTTGATAACTGACCGAATACACGAGCCGGAATACACCATGATAAATTTCACGGACAATATTCAAGGCGATAAACCATTCAGAATCAATGAAAAAGTTATGCAAAAGCAAAACTTTACAGCATCCAAAACCTTACTGAAAGTCGGCGGATCCGAATCGGTTTTAAGAGAATTATACACGGATATTGAAAAGCAATTGAAAGCCGAAAAAGCCGAATTGGAACGACAAAAAGAACAAATAGCGAACCAAACAGCTTTATTGGACGAGTTAAAATCTAAAATTGAGAATCAAAAATCAGAATTATCAGAAAAAGAAAAACTTATTGATGCCAAACAGAGTGAATTGGTGCAACAATCGGCACAATTGGAACAGATGAGAAAAAAAGTAAACGCTCAAAGATACGAATTGCAAAAAAACCTCGGAAATCTGAGCAAACAATCTGCCGCTCTGGACTCACAACAACTTATGTTAAAACAAGCAAAAGATGAGTTTATATCTCAAAACGAGCGCATACAAAAAGCAAACGAAGAGCTAATCAGCAAACAAGCTCAAATCGGAGAAATTGATAAACTCTTGGGCGAAAGCGAACAAACCGTAGCCAGACAACAAAGGGAGAAAATTGTATTATCCGCACTTTTGGGATTGATATTAATTTTAGTAATTTTTATCGCTCTTGAATATCGTAAGAAGAAGAAAGTCAATAGGTTACTTCATGAACAAAATATCAATATCAATACACAGAAAGAAGAAATACAGAGCATTAACGAGAATTTACAGCATCAAACCCTCGTAATTGAAGCTTCCAACAGAGAATTAGCCGCAAAAGAACATATATTACAACAAAATAACGAAGAATTACAGACCGTATTAGCCCAAGTAAGCGAGCAAAAAGACCTGATTGAACAAAAAAATGAAGCTATAACCGGCAGTATAAACTACGCAAAACGCATTCAGGATGCAATTTTGTCCAATCCGAAACTGTTATCGTCAAAATTTGAAGATGCATTCGTTTACTACAAACCGCACAGCATTATCAGCGGTGATTTTTACTGGTTTGCAACGGATTTCCCAAAACCCGGGCACAATATAATTATTGCGGCAGACTGCACCGGACACGGCGTTCCGGGTGCTTTTATGACAATTCTCGGAAATACGCTTTTAGACCAAATCATTCTTAGCGAAAAAATCTATGACCCGTCAATTATCCTGCAAGAACTTGATAAAAGGCTGGTAAAAGTATTGAAAAAAGACATGAACGCAAGCTCATCTCAATTTGGCGTAAACGATGGTATGGATTTGACTGTCAGTGTTTTTGATACCGAAAATAAAACCATCACATTTGCCGGAGCAAAAAACCCCGTTTTAATATTTCGGGATACAGAACTGTTTGAAATGAAAGGTGCTATTTTCCCGGTCGGAGGACAAGAACTCAGAAAAGGTATCGAAAAAACTTTTGATAATCAAGTGTTTAACTATTCAAAAGGTGATATGTATTTTGCTTTTTCAGACGGATTTCAAGACCAACTCGGAGGCATGGCTAACAGAAAATTTATGCGTGAACGCTATTACAAACTTCTAAAAGCTATCAGTAAACTACCAACAAATAAACAAACTGATATGTTAAACGAGGATCATCTCAGTTGGAAAGGTTCTAACGAACAAACAGACGATATTTTGATTATCGGAGTAAAACTTTAAATTCCCTGCCACAATAATCAAAAATAAATCATACCTTTGTATGGAATTTTTTTAACAAAGATTCTCCGACCGGTTTCAATACGAAATTGACATTTAACGATTTTTCATAATATCCTCAAAATGAGATATACTTTATTGATTACTATTATATCAGCATTAATTTTTGAAAGCTGCGAAAACAAACAAAACTTAAACACTTCGGCAGAATTTGACTCTACTAAGCTATTGACATACAAAGAATTATTAGAAGCGAAACGCTTTGACAATTTTGAGGTAGCTCTGCGCGCACCGGATACAGTACGTAAACTTGTTTTGTACGGAAAAAACCTAAAGGCAGTCAGTCCGAATATTGCCAATTTAAGATATTTGAACTCGCTGGAAATCAGTAGAAATAAACTCTCAACGCTACCTGTAGAACTGAGCAGTTTGCTGTATTTACAAAGTTTATATGCAGATAATAACTTATTTGTCGAAATTCCGAATGTGTTTACCGACCTTATCCGATTAAAATATGTTAGTTTTGCTGATAATCAGATTGTTAAAATACCGGAATCCTTGAATAAACTGAGAAATTTAGAACATCTTGATTTGAACAGAAATAAACTTACGGTATTTCCTCTACAAATTGCGGAACTATCGGGAATTAAAGTCCTGAAATTCAACAATAACGGCTTCGACACGATTCCATTTTCCCTCGAATCATTATCCGAATTAGAAACACTTGACCTTTCTGACAACAAACTGAAACACTTACCGTTAGGAATAAATCAGTTATCAAAATTAAAAAAATTGGAACTGATAGGAAATCAAATTAAAAAAAGCGAAATAGACGCCTTTGCAAAAGCACACCCTGAAATTTCTATCAAATATTGATAATTTTTAAATTTCAATTTTCTCGGAAATATTATTTAAAATTGAACTTCACACAAAAATCTAAATTATATTTATGCTGAATAGCATTTATTTTACTAATCTTTAATAATTTTAAATGTAGATTCGGATTCGTTTACGAAAATTTTGGCGATATAAATACCGCTTTTCAAATTGGCAACATTTATTTCCGAATAGTTCGAATTGCATGGTACCGTTTGCATAAGCACAGTTCTCCCGCTGACATCAAACAAAGAGACTCTAAGTTCGCTAAATTGCAGTTCGTTAGGAATATAAAGTTTCAAATGTTCATGTAACATATTTTCAATCAAAGATATACCGGATATTGAACTTACGGATTCATTTGTTAATGGTAAACCGCCGTTGTTTGTTGTAACGTAAACTCGACCATATAGACATACTAAATACCCTTGGTTCGGACTGTAAAAATATGGATACATCCATTCCGGTTCATCTAAAGTTAAATCGAATGATTCTGTCTCATTTGTATCAAAATTTATGAATTTCACAGAACAATGTAACGAATGTGTTAGGATATTAGATATTTGATAAACAGTGTTTTCTGAATTCATTATCAACGTGTTCCTCTCGCCGTGCAAATTGATGGATGTCTGATAATTCCAATAATTTCCAAAATTTACTGTCTTGAAAATCGAATTATTTAAACCGACGTAAACTCCGGTGTTTTCGTTGATAAAATAATAATCAAATACATTTTCTGCAATTTGTGAAACCGATTCTCCGCCGTCAGTCGTGTAAAATATCTTATTATTTGTAATAAAATACCCCTGATTTTCAGAAAAAAAGAAGATTCTTGAATTTTCTGTTGCTGAATTTGAAATTATTTTTGAAACAAAAATCTCATTTTGCACAAAATTCAGGGACGCGACAATATAATTATCATTCAGGTCTTGAGCCAACACAATAAAATGCTCGTTATCAATAATTTCGATATCATCAATCAATTTTAGAGCCGGAATTTGAAAAAGTTGGCGTTCCAAAATATTGTCAGAAAATATTTCTATTGCTGCTTTGTTCTGATAACCTCCTGCTGCCGTGCCGATTCCGGTTTTGTATTTTATAGCAGATACAAAAAAATTAGGACTTGATGCCACAAAATTCCATGTCAGCCCGGAGTCATCGGTTTGTAAATAATTCGTCAAAGTGTCATTAGTATGCCATTCAGTGTCTGTCGGGTTTAGACCGGAGCTTGCGATAATGCCGGTATTTTCATTCAGAAATGCAATGGAAGTTTTATTTCTATCGCGACATACAATGTCTTCAACATTCACCAAAGTCCATTGAGCTGATAATGTATTTGGTAGCATTACTGAAATTATCAAGATACTTGCGAAAGTCCTTAATTTTTTCCTCAAAACTCCTGTTTTTGATTTTTTCGTAACACGTTCGTTACCTTCTAACGCATATACACTTAAATCAATGACTTCCAAAGACTTATGAGTGAACTTTTCGGGCAAATTTATGACAATTTGCTTATTTTCCACCGAATAAATATTTCTTATTGCTTCCATAAGATTTTTTTTATAAATATACAGATTTTTCTCGAAACAAACATCCAATTTCAGCCCAAAATCCTGTTCTCCAAATCAAAACAGGAAACATGCCTATTTTTTATAATTCAACAATTTCGAGATTTCTGATACGCTCAAAATGTTTCACGTTTAGCGTAGCTATCAAGATGTTGTATTGAAGTGCAGTCGCCCCGATGAGTATATCGCGAAACTCTATCATTTTGTTTTTCTGCAATAAATCCTGATAAAGTTCACTTGATAATTTTGCTGTATGTACATCAAAATCAATAAGTTCAAGAACATCACAGATGGTTTCAACATCTAACTTTTTCTGTTCACTCGTTGCTCCGTTGAAAAGCTCGAAAACGGATATTACTGACATATATAAGTCGAAATCCTTGTAAAGCTTTACGAAATACGACTTCTCTTTATTGCCGGCGCGCAGATAATCAATAACGATAGTGGTATCAATCAGAATTTTTCGATTTTCCATTCATTCAATAATTTTCCGGAATCCGTAATTTGTTGAATATCTGTTTCTTTCCAGACTGAAACATTTAAAAGTTTTTCTAAATGTTCTGATTTTTTATTTTTAGATACCTGTTCTGTTTTTTCATACTCATATACAGGTAAAACAATGACTTCCACAGACTTATGCTTAAAATTTGCGGGCAAATTTATGACTATTTGCTTATTTTCCACCGAATAAATATTTCTTATAGCCTCCATAAATTAGTTTATTAAATTTTTATGCGAATATACTACTTTTTCTCGAAACAAACTACTGTCATGTCAATCTTCAAATGACGCTACATTGTCCTACGGACGAATGCAGGTCAGTAGAGACTTTCCATCGTCCGATAGGACATGGAAACGTCAGAAGAGACTTGACATGACACTACTTTAACCCCAAAATTGTCTTCACCAAATCCGCACGTTTTCCGCTATCAATATTTACAGTAAATAGTTGGTTCATTATGTCCTAAAATATTGTTTTTCAAATATCTACAAACGGGTTATAAGTCTTTAAGTTCACAATATTCTTAAAATCGGCGGTGTTTCGCGTAACAAGTGTGAGATTATGAAAAATGGCTGTTGCCGCAATCACTGCATCGGGTAGCGGAATTTTCTGCGACTGTTTTAACTGAATTGTAAGTTCTTCAACTTCAGACGAAATGTATAAAATTCTTGCCGGTTTGATGAAATTTGCAATTTTTTGTCTGATTTCCGCTGTAATATTTTGCCAACCAAGAAGTTCGATTTTAGTTATTGTTGAAATGTTTAACGAACATTCAATAATTTTGGAAACTTTTTCGTAAGCACTTTCAGGAATTCTTCCGTCCAAATAATAAATCAGTATATTCGTGTCAATCAGATAGTTCTGTTCCATTCTTCGCGCATCGTTTTAAGTTCTGTTTCGATGTCCAAATTCAGCGGCGAGAGAATGCCGTAGAAATCTTTCGCGTTGAAATTTTCTGTTGTAACTGTCTGATTTTCTTTAATTTCTGTGTCCTTTTTCTTTTTGGTTTGAACAAAATCTTTCACTGATTCCCAAAGTTTGAACGGCAAAACGACATATTCCGGCACGCCGTTTTCGTTGTAAATATAATTGTATTGAACTGATTCTGTCAGCATAATTCATTTTTTATACAAATATACAGATTTCCCTCGAAATAAACGCAATTTCACCCCAAAAATTCTCTTTCCAAAAATCTTTGAGATTTTCTATTCATTCAAAAATGTGCACAACTCAACAATTTCAGTTAAAATATCAAAAATATCGGGCTGTCGGCATGAAGTTACGTGTGTCGGAGTGTGTTTATGGTGTGGAAAATTCTCGAATTCCGGATAATGTTTTGCATTATCATATCTGAAAATCAAGTTGTTATCATTATCCATAACATGGTATTTATACTTTGTTTTTTCAAAAAGCCCGTTTTGGAAAACGACCACTTCGATAAAGTCTAAAACTGCAAAATGAAATTCAAGGCTACCGCGAATTATCCCGAAATTATCGTCTTTCCGAATTTTCTCAATGTTTTGTCGTTGAATCATCGGAAACTGAGAGACAATCACCTCAAAATCAGTAAAATAAGTATCAATCATACAAAAATTTCAGCTCTTTTTGGTAATTTTGATACACTTCAAATTCGCCGCTCCATTGGTAAAAATCAGAGTTTTCATCGCCAAGTTCGCCGTTTTCAAATTTTTCATAAAACTCGGCTGATGTCATGTCGTATTTTCGTTCAAATTTTTGTAAATCTATATGTATGATTTTCGTTGATTTTTCAAGCTCTTGAACTCTGTATAACAATATGTTACGAATCATTTTGTCTGAATCACCTCCAAACATGGTTGAATAGTGCTCCAATTTTTCTTCCGTATGATGTTGCAATGTCAGCATAGATTTTTTTTA
>DYOJ01000538.1 GCA_020720705.1 Acetofilamentum sp. | reverse complement strand
ATTTGATATTTATTAAATCAACCGCAAAAGTATGATATTTTTTTCAAATTTTCAAGAGCGTCCTATACTCCTTCAAAGTCAGAATACCTCACATTTTTTCTCGTCAAACTTTCTAAACCAATCATTATTGAATAGAGCAATATTTCTCTAAGTATCAGAAAATAAATGATATGCAAATTCAAAATTTATTATTTCCTCGCTAAATTTTTAATTGTGTGTGCCAATTTTTCTGCTTTGAATGATTTTTTTTTGTCGTGTTAAATAAATTTAATTTTTATAGGTTGTTATTTATTCGATTGATATTAAGCGTCTTAAATAAATATCCGGATTCTATTGATTTCATTCTCAATGAAATTCAGGTAAAAAGTATTTCATTTTATAATTCCGAAATTTTAAATAATTTTATATCTTTTTATCGAATATGTAAAAAAAGATACACAATTTTGCATAAAATCAGTCTAATTTTGCATTATAAAATATTATTTAGATTTAGACTAAATAAAAATAGTAATTCAAATTTAAACACGAAATATTATGAGTATGTTTTGTTATCAATGTCAGGAAGCCGCAAAAGGTACAGGCTGTAGCATTGTAGGTGTATGCGGTAAGGATGAGGATGTTGCGAACTTGCAAGACCTCTTACTTTTTGTTGCAAAAGGCATTTCGTTTTATGCTGATTTTGCACGCTCGTAAGGGCATATTTGTACACACGCTGATACGTATGTGCATGAATCCCTGTTTATTACGATTACAAACGCAAATTTTGATAAACATGCGATAATCAAAAAAATTAAACAAGGAATTGAGCTGAAAGAAAGAATGCAACTAATTTTAGTTACGAATGGACTAAAATTACCTCAAAATCTTCCGCTTGCAGCGCAGTGGAGTGAAACTTCGGATGAACAAATTGTCAAAAAATCAGCTTTAGTTTCAATTCTCTCAATGGAACCGAACGAGGATATTCGCTCGCTCAAAGAGTTGCTGACTTATGGCTTAAAAGGTATGGTTGCTTATGCTGAACACTCACAAGTCCTTGGTTATAAGAATGATGAAGTGCACGGTTTTATGCACAAAGGTCTCTCGGCTACCACTCGCGACAATATCAGTCCCGATGAACTTGTTGCGCTTGTTTTGGAGTGCGGAAAATTTGGTGTAGATGTCATGGCACTATTGGATAAGGCAAATACCGACACTTACGGACATCCTGAAATGACGAAAGTAAATATCGGTGTGGGCAAAAATCCGGGTATTCTTATCAGCGGGCACGATTTAAAAGATATCGAAGAACTGTTGCAACAAACCGAAGGAACAGGTGTGGATGTTTACACACACAGTGAGATGTTGCCGGCTCATTATTATCCGAATTTAAAGAAATACAAACACTTAGTCGGAAATTACGGTAACGCATGGTGGCAACAAGTTACTGAATTTCAATCGTTTAATGGTCCGATTTTATTCACGACCAACTGCATTGTTCCGCCAAAAGAAGATTACAAAGGGAGAGTTTACACCACAGGACAGTCCGGCTTTGAGGGTTGCACGCACATTGCCGACCGCGAAGAAGGCAAAGCGAAGGATTTCTCACAAATTATTGAACATGCAAAACGTTGTGCAGCTCCGTTGGAAATTGAAACGGGCGAAATTATCGGAGGGTTTGCACACAATCAAGTGCTGCAATTAGCTGATACAGTGGTTGAAGCCGTAAAAACAGGTGCAGTGAAAAATTTTGTGGTTATGGCAGGTTGCGACGGCAGAATGAACAGTCGTCATTATTATACCGATTTTGCAAAAGACTTGCCGGAAGATAGTATTATTTTGACCGCCGGTTGTGCAAAATTCCGTTACAACAAGCTGGAACTCGGCGATATAGGAGGAATTCCGCGCGTGTTGGATGCCGGACAATGTAACGATTCGTATTCGCTTGCTGTAACTGCATTAAAACTCAAGGAAGTATTCGGGTTGGATGATGTGAACAAATTACCGATTTCATATAATATTGCTTGGTATGAGCAAAAAGCTGTAATTGTGTTACTTGCCTTACTATATTTGGGCGTAAAAAACATCAAACTCGGACCGACTTTGCCGGCATTTTTGTCGCCGAACGTAGCGAAGGTTTTGGTCGAAACGTTCGGAATATCAGGTATCACTACCATAGAACAAGATATGGTTCAATTCGGAATCTTTGAGACTATAGAGGAGTAAACATAATACACAAAAAAGCCGTTAGATTGTTATAGGAACAATTTAACGGCGTTTTTGTGTGCATAGAAAATTATTTAAGGTATGTGAGTTTTATGTCGCTGATAACGGCATGTTTTACTCCGCTCATCGAACTGTGGTCGTATAGCCATCCGGATATTTTTTC
>DYOJ01000537.1 GCA_020720705.1 Acetofilamentum sp. | reverse complement strand
ATCAAAAAAAACTCCGGCATGTATCAGTAACAGACCGGAGTGGGAGCGAAAATATTTAAACTCAATTATGAAAATCCATTTTTAGTTATGATTTTATTCAGGCTTTGATATATTTAGCGATAAAATCATTTAAAACACTGCCTATAGTCGGGTCGCCGATTTCTTGCAAGTCATAATGCACACGAGTTGCCGGTTTATTTATTTTTACAATACGCCTTAAATCAATTGGAGTGCCGATAATTACGGTATCACAATCGGTATTGTTGATGGTCGTTTCGAGGTCTTTCAACTGCTCGGCACCATAACCCATTGCAGGCAACAATGTGCCGATATGAGGATAGATTCGGAACGTTTCGGAGAGTTTACCGACCGTGTACGGGCGAGGATCTACGATTTTAGCTGCACCGTATTTTTGTGCGGCAATGATACCTGCGCCAAGTTTCATTTCACCGTGTGTAAGAGTTGGTCCGTCTTCAACAACCAAAACTCGTTTACCTTTAATCAGTTCCGGATTATCAACTCGGATTGGCGATGCTCCGTCAATAATAATTGCATTGGGGTTTACTTTGTTCGTATTTTCACGTACCGTTTGGATGCCCTCCGGTGCTGCAGAATCCATTTTATTGATAACTACCACATCTGCCATGCGGAGATTTACTTCGCCGGGGTAATAGGACAATTCATTTCCCGGACGATGCGGGTCGGCTACGGTTATTGTAAGGTCAGGTTTGAAAAACGCAAAGTCGTTGTTGCCTCCGTCCCAAAGTATCACATCACAACCGCTCGGGTCTTTTTCAGCTGCTCGCACAATTGCTTCATAATCAACACCGGCGTATATCACATTACCTCTAACTACGTGTGGCTCATATTCTTCCATCTCTTCAACCGTGCATTTGTGAATCGCCAAATCTTCGACCGTTGCAAAGCGTTGAACCTTTTGAGCGACTAAATCTCCGTAAGGCATGGGGTGACGAACAGCCACTACTTTTAAGCCTTTTTCCATTAGGTATTCCACAACTTTGCGAGAGGTCTGACTTTTGCCGCAACCCGTACGAGTAGCCACAACCGCAATCACCGGTTTTGTGCTTTTTATCATGGTGTCTTTTGGTCCGAGCAACATAAAATTTGCACCCGACGCATTGACGATGGCACTCATTTCCATGACTTTGGCATAACGAACATCGCTGTATGAAAAAACACAAATATCGGCTTTTAACTCTGCAATCAGTCGGGGCAATTCTTCTTCGGCAAAAATAGGAATCCCGCTCGGATACATCTCTCCGGCAAGTTCTGACGGGTATTTTCTGCCGTCAATATCCGGAATTTGAGCTGCTGTGAACGCAACTACATTGTACGCCGAATTTTTTCTGAAATAGGTATTAAAATTGTGAAAATCTCGCCCTGCGGCGCCGATAATAATTACATTTTGTTTTGACATAAACCTAAATTTATAATTTGAAGATTAACGCAAAGGTAATTTTATTGACGTTAAAAAAAGCAAAGGCTGTCGCTAAACATGATTTTTTTTGCAGAAAAATCAGAATAAACAAAGCACAGTTTAATCCTATACAATACAAGTCGGATTGTTTCATAATCATCTTTTAATCAGATATTTAACATATTCAATAATGCTAATTCGTAATCCCTCGTTCGGCGGAGCGTCCCGCTCCGTCGGACTATGATTCAAGGCTCCAGCCTTGAGAACAAAAAAACAGCAATGAGTTCATAGTTTGAAGAAATGTGCTAAATTTGCATCATGCCGACCTCGACAGCGTTATAGATGTTCTCAAACTTGATATTCTATGGAAAACAGTGCGTTAATATTTTTACAACTCAAGGCCGGAGCCTTGTATGATAGCGCGACGGCGGTGCAACCGCCGCCGAACGTTGCGCACAGCCTAAGGCCAACGTGGGGGAAATTGACTATTGATTATTTATTATTGACTATTGAAAATGTGTACGTTACGGATATGGCAGGCAAAATACTTCTTAATAATCAATATACAATCAACAATAATCAATATCAAATTGACCTTTCTATATTACCCGACGGTTTGTATTTCTTGCACATAAACACCGCGCAAGGCATACAACGACACAAAATTATTTTGGCGCGATAGGACACAGCAACCGCCCTGCCTTCGTGCAAAAGGGCAAGCCTGCGAAGTATGCTTATCCAAATTTTATCAGTTTACACAATGTTTTGGACAGTCAAAAACATAACGACGGAAACCACTTTTGTACATGCAAATAGTCAAAAAAAAAACTATAGGTGGCCCCTCTCCACATTTCAGGTGTTTTCACCTGAAATGAAAGGCTTTGAGGTGAAAACACCTCAAAGGTGCAACAATATATTTGATAGCAGTTTAG
>DYOJ01000536.1 GCA_020720705.1 Acetofilamentum sp. | reverse complement strand
CTTTTTTTAAGAAATCAATGTGTTGTAATCAGATTTTTTTTATATTTGCCGTTCGATTTTTTGAACATAATTTCATAATTAATACCATAACAGAAACACCGCATGGCTACACTGGAAAAATTAAGAAAAAGGGGCAAGTTGATTGCCATAGTAGTCGCATTCGCACTTTTTGCATTCATTCTGGGCGATTTGCTCTCAAACATCACCTCAATTTCCGGCGGCGACCGCAACCAAATCGCCCTCATTAACGGAAAAGAAGCTACGATTGAGGAGTTTCAGGCTCGGTTTACCGAAGTCAAAGAAATATACGAGTATCTCGGAAACACGGTTGACGGAAAAATGCAGGAAACCATTGAAAATCAGGTCTGGGAACAAATTTTAACCGACAGATTACTCGCCGACTATTACACTGATTTGGGAATAGACATCAGCGACGAAGAAATCGGGGCACTTGTTACCGGAACAAATGTTGATGTGGACCCGACAATTCGTCAATATTTCAGCAACCGACAAACCGGAGAATATTTCCAAGATGCTGCTGTTGATTTTTTTAAAACCATGGACCAAGACCCCGGAAAACAACGCTTAGGCTTGTTTTTGGAGAAGGAAGTCGTCATGAACCGAAAGTTCACAAAATATCAAACTCTTATCAGCAAAGGCTTAAACGTAACATCAGCCGAAGCAGAAGATTTATATCGTGAACGTACTCACATGGTTGATTTTGAGTATGTTATGAAAAAATATGCCGCTATACCCGACAGCACTCTCAAAATTGAAGATAGTGAAATTAAGGCATATTACAACGCTCATCAAAACAAATACAAACAAAAAGAATCTCGAGATATTGCTTACGTTACGTTTGATATTATACCAAGTGAAAAGGATAAAGCTGAAACCTTAGAAGCTGCAAACGAATTTTTGGAAGAATTTAAATCCATTAAAGCTGATTCTGCGTCTGAAAATATTTTTACGTTTGCAAATGCAAACTCTGATGTGCCTGTCAATAGGAATTTTTTGTCAATCAATGATTGCAAACAAATCGGATTGGATTCTGCATTTTTCACCGCAGCAACAGGTACCGTTGTCGGACCTTTTGAGCATGCCGGTTTCTATAAAATTGCCCGTTTAATTGCTAAGAAAAGTTTATCGGACACCGTTGATGCTCGACATATTTTGTTAAGTGTTGATGGACAAAAATTTGCGGATATGCCTGCTGCTCAAAAATTTGCTGACAGCTTACTGTTAATATTGAAAAACGGAAAAGCAGATTTTGCTGACCTTGTCAAGAAACACAGTGCAGACCCCGGTTCGGTCGAAAAAGGCGGACTTTACGAGAAGATTACACAAGGACAGATGGTTCCCGAGTTCAACGATGCTGTTTTTAACAACCCGAAAGGTTGGTTAGGTTCGGTTGAAACGCAGTTTGGTATCCACATTATCGAAGTTATGCGACAAAGTGCCAAATCAGAGAAAATTCAAATTGCAAGTCTCGAAAAGAAAATCGGAAATGTTGATGCTTCTGAAAAATTGTATCAAAAAACCAAACTTTTTGCCGGAAACAACGACACTTATGAAAAATTTGAAGCCGCTCTTGCCAAAGAGGGTTTGACTAAAAAAGTAGCCAAAGATGTTACTCCTCAAACAAAAGTTGTTGCCGGTTTCTCGGATGCAAGCCAAATTATCAACTGGGCATACCGTAAAACAAGCGAAGTCGGCATGGTTTCACAAGACGACATTGTAATTGACGACAAATATGTTGTTATAGCCCTGACTGCAGTAAAAGAAGAAGGTATCGCACCTATTGAACAAGTGAAAGACCAAATTACTGCCGAACTTGCAAAACAAAAGAAAGCAGAAATTTTCAGTAAAGAATTAACAGCCGCGCTAAGCGGAGGAAAGGCTTTTGCCGATATTGCAAAAGAAATCACGGGTGAATCCGGTGCTGAAAAGAATAAAAGTTTCTCTGCTACACGCATGCGTTTGGGAGATGAGCAAGCAGTCGTTGCAAATGCCGTTAAAATGGAGAAAGATACGCAGTCTGCTCCCATTGCCGGCGAGGTTGGGGTTTATGTGATTAAAGTAACATCTGTAACAGGAGTTGCCGAAGTTACCCCGGAACTAACGGCTAATGATAAACAAACCGCTCAAAACAGAATCTTAAACAGAAGCAGAAATGCCTACAATGCACTGAAAGAGGCTGCTGAAATCAAAGATAACAGGCACTTATTTTTCTAAAAATAATTAATTTTGCACTGAAAAAGCACTCAAAACGGGTGCTTTTTTAGATTTTAAGATTATTTTTTGCTCATTTATCCAAGTATAAACTATTTCGGAACAAGTGATGGGTTGGAACTGTGTTAATAGCTTTTAA
>DYOJ01000535.1 GCA_020720705.1 Acetofilamentum sp. | reverse complement strand
GGAAGAGCAAAACAATTCAGGGGCCAGCCGCCTTGACCACGCATCAAATGAACCGCTTCCATGTAAATTTTATCAACATCAGGACGTTCTTCTCTATCCACTTTGATATTGATGAAATTTTGATTCATAACTTTTGCAACATCCTTATTTTCAAATGATTCATGCGCCATTACATGACACCAATGACACGCCGAGTATCCGATACTGATAAGCATCAGCTTGTTTTCTGTTCGGGCATGTTCAAAAGCCTCTTCGCCCCATTCATACCAATACACCGGATTATCGGCATGCTGTTTAAGGTAAGGGCTATCGGCATTATCGAGCCTGTTTCTGTTTTGATTTGAATATTTCATCCTGATTTTGATATAAAAAAGGAGGCACAAAGCCTCCTAATAACCATAAAAATTATGAACAAATTTATTCTGACCTAAGATTTTCACAAACCTAAGAAGTAAGAATTTAATTTTATTCCGAAACATCTACACTAACTTCATCACTTTGCCACAAACCATGTTTGGTGCAGTATGCCATGGCTATTAACTTCATGCTTTTTTGGGGTACAATGTAGAAATCTACTTCAACATGTCCGGGCATATTGCCAAGCGTACCGGGTGTGAAATGTGCTTCACCTAAAAAAACTTCGCCGTTCCATAATTGAACGTAGCTGATAAAGTGGTCAAAATCATCGGGATGAACGTACTCATTTCCGACTTTTACTTTTACTTTAAATTGTTGTGCTTTTTTGGCAGAAGCCTCGCAGTGAACAAAGGGTGAATGTCGGTCAATATAGTCTTTTTTAGCTTCTCTGTCAATTTGAGAGATGTCTTGATAACGATTTATTTTTGGCATGATTGAAAATGTTTATTATTTATTAAACTGTAGCGCAAAGATATATGATATTTTTTGAAATAAAAAAATTATTTAGAAACATTTTAAATAAGTAATTAAAATTTAAGATTTTTTAAGAATATTAGAAAAATTAGTTTACTTAATAAGCTGATATTACGAACTATAAGCAGATATGTTCAGACTGAAATCGTTTTTTCGAATAACAAATTATAACAATAGTATTGACAAATCAAATAAAATGTTGTATATTGCTTTTTTAATGCTTACAAGAAGTGCGAGGAAAATAAGACCATTCGTCTGATTTCCCTTTTTTTGTGTCAAAAATTAAATCGAAAAAAATACAAAAACATGAGACAATTAAAGATTTCGAAATCCATAACAAGCAGAGAAAGTGCAGCTTTTGATAAATATTTACAAGACATCGGCAAAGAAACTTTATTGACCGTTGATGAAGAAATTGACCTTGCTCAACGTATTCGAAAGGGCGATGCTTCTGCTCTTGAACGCCTGACGAAGGCTAATTTGCGATTTGTTGTTTCTGTAGCTAAACAGTATCAGCATCAAGGTCTTAGTTTGCCTGATTTAATTAACGAGGGGAATTTGGGCTTAATTAAAGCCGCAAAAAAGTTTGATGAAACACGCGGCTTTAAATTTATTTCTTATGCCGTATGGTGGATTCGTCAATCTATTTTACAAGCACTTGCAGAACAATCACGCATCGTCAGACTACCCTTAAATCAGGTAAACTCTGTGAATCGAATTTATCGTTTTTTGAATGATTTTCAACAAAAAAACAATCGAGAACCCACACCTTTTGAAATATCCGATGCCTTAGATATTCCGAAACAAAAAATCGCAAGCATAATGAGTGCAGCCGCAAAACATACTTCCGTAGATGCCCCGCTTACCGATGATGCCGACAGCAATTCGCTGATTGATGTGATGATTGACGATGAAGCAGAACGTACGGATGAACTCCTGATGAGGGAATCGCTGTATTTGGAAATCGAACGAGCACTAAATACTCTGCCCGAACGTGAAGCATTGATAATCAAGCAATCTTACGGACTTGGTATGCAGGAGCAATCACTACGTGAGATTGGTGATACACTTGGCTTAACCCGAGAAAGAGTGCGCCAACTTAAAGAACGCGCTCTGCGAAAAATGAAAAAAACATCCCGCAGCAAACATTTAAAAACATATTTGGGATAATGCAAAAATTTGCAAGCAGGTAAGAATCCTATTCCGAAAAAGAAGTTATTGTTAGGATGCAGCAAGCATCGCATTATTTGATAAATTTGGATTCTTTTCTTATTTCATGTATTTCGGAAATATCTATTTTAGTTAATCTTGAAATTTGATTATCGGACATTCCATCTGCCATCATTTCTCTAATCATCTCTTTATTTTCTTTTTGATGTTTTTGACGTTCTTCTTCGCGCCCCTTTTCCATTCCAATATCTATCCCAATGTTAATTCCTTTTTGCAAATTTTCATTTTCAATGATTGAAATCATGGCTTTTT
>DYOJ01000534.1 GCA_020720705.1 Acetofilamentum sp. | reverse complement strand
CAAAGGCGGTCAAACTTTTTTCGACAGAATGTTTTTAGCCGACACAATGGCTACGGATGTTGAAGAAACCTATTTCAATCTCAATTTGACCTACATCGAAATACCGATACTTGCTCAAATTTCGTTCGGCAAACGCAACAGTAAACTCAGAGTAAATCTCGGACCGCACATTGCGTTTCTGCAAAATCAAAAACTAAGCTTTTCGGAAACAACATTGCCCGATACACTTTACCCCAAAGCCGTAAAATCAAATTTAGAATTCGGTATAAATGCCGGTCTGGGCTACGCATACATGTTTCCGAAAGGCGAAATCGCATTGGAGGTCAGATATTCACTCGGCTTGACAAGTTTATACAATGTTCAAAGCATTAATAACGCAGTGCAAACTCAAAATCAGTCTGTAAGTGCAACATTATCATACTCTTACAATTTTTTAAAAGCAACAAAACCGGAGCGAAAGAAGAAAATTAAAGAAGAAGAAATGAGCGAACCACGATAAGCCGCTTAGCAGTTAATCCTATCTTAAATTCAAATTGATATTCAGACAATTATACAACCGCTTAGCGGCTAATCAAAGTAGAAATAATAAATCTCGAAAAATAAAAAATCATGTTATCCATACAAAATTTATCTGCCGAAATTGACGGCAAAGAAATACTAAAAGGCATCAACCTCTACGTGAAACCGGGCGAAGTTCACGCGATTATGGGACCGAACGGTTCGGGCAAAAGCACTCTCGCATCAGTTTTAGCGGGGCGAGAAATTTTTCGTGTAACTGGCGGAAAAGTCCTGTTTCAAGGTAAAGATTTATTAGAGCTTAGCCCCGAAGAGCGTGCACGTGAGGGCGTATTTTTGGCGTTTCAGTATCCGGTGGAAATACCCGGAGTGAGCATCACCAATTTCATGCGTGCGGCGGTGGATGCCAAACGCAAACATCACGGACTTGCGCAGATGTCTGCCTCCGAATTTCTCAAATTTATGAAAGAGAAAAAAGCACTCGTCGAATTAGACGCAAAACTCGAAGGGCGCGCCGTAAACGAGGGATTCTCCGGAGGCGAAAAAAAGAAAAACGAGGTTTTCCAAATGGCGATGCTCGAACCGAAACTTTCGATTTTGGACGAAACCGATTCAGGTTTAGATATTGATGCCCTGCGTATTGTTGCAAACGGCGTTAATAAACTGAAAACCAAAGACAACGCAAGCATCGTTATCACACACTACCAACGATTATTAGACTACATTGTGCCCGATGTGGTGCACGTGCTTTACAACGGTCGCATCGTAAAATCCGGCACCAAAGCCCTCGCCCTCGAACTCGAAGAAAAAGGATACGACTGGATAAAAGCCGAAGCCGACGCGAAATAGGTAGAAATTATGAACCCCGCAAACAAAGATACGAATTACACTTTTTGGTTCGCAGAATTAAAAACAAGAATTTACGAGTTGCAGACCAAAGCTGTAATTGCCGTAAATTCTGAGCTTATTCGTTTCTACTGGGAGCTTGGTAGAGATATTTGCCTAAAACAAGATTCTCACAGTTGGGGAGATGCCGTCATTGACCAACTTTCGGTAGATTTACGAAAAACATTTCCGGATATAAAAGGATTTTCAAGACGAAATTTATTTTACATAAAACGATTCTATCTTTTTTACAATCAAGATGTTATAATTGTGCAACAAGCTGTTGCACAATTACACGACAGCGAAAATTTCAAAGAAAAAACCGCAAAAATTCCCTGGGGGCATAACGTTATAATTATATCAAAGTGCAAGACCACAGAACAAGCCTTATTTTATATCTCCGAAACCATAAAAAACGGTTGGTCAAGGGTTGTTTTGGATGCTCAAATTGATACAAATCTTTTTGAAAGACTTGGAAGTGCAATCACAAACTTTACAGAAACACTCCCCAAACCGCAATCCGATTTAGCTAAACAAACACTCAAAGACCCGTATATTTTCGATATTCTATCTTTAAAATCAGATATTGACGAACGAAATATCGAAGACCAACTTACGAAACATATTACAAATTTTTTGTTGGAACTCGGAGCAGGTTTTGCATTTGTAGGCAGACAATTTAAGGTTCAACTGTCTGAAAAAGAACGCTTTATTGACCTATTGTTTTACCATCTTAAACTACGCAGTTATATTGTTATCGAACTGAAAGCGGGAGAATTTGAGGCAGAGCACGCCGGAAAAATTGCACTTTACATTTCAGCGATTGACAACACCTTACGCACAGAAAATGATAATCAGACAATAGGATTGATTTTATGCAAAAAAAGGGACAAAATCGAGGCTGAATATGTACTCAATGCAATAAAACACCCCATCGGCATCTCCGAATATCAATTTAGTAAAGCATTGCCGGG
>DYOJ01000533.1 GCA_020720705.1 Acetofilamentum sp. | reverse complement strand
TTACTATCAACTATTTAAAACAATATAAACCCTCAACTGTAAACCGTAAACCGTCTAATAAGTATCTCAAAATGTTAAACGTTTTTCGGAGACTACCTTTTTATTGTTTCCGGAACGTGATTTTTGTGGTAACATCTTCTAATTGTCCTGTTGGCGTAGGCGCTTTTTCATTGACAACGATGGTAAACGTGCTGTCCGGCGGGGCAACAATACTCACTTGCTCAGGACGGTTGCTTCCATCAGGTATTAAATTGATAATCAATTTTTTAGCATCAAATTCCCATTTTCCGATTTGCGGTTTTTCGGTGAAACCGGTGCGAATAAATGTGCCGTCTGCTTTAAATATTACAGAAGCAGATTTTTTCAGTAGCTCAATATTTTTTTCAGTTTCTGCACGTTCTTCAGGGGTCATTGTTCGACTGTCCTCGTAGTCAATTATGCGCCATGTGCCCATGATTGGTTCCGAACCTTCGGGGGCTTTATACGGCAAGGTTGAAGTATTTGTTGTTGTGCCCGTGAGATTTGAAGTTGTGCTTTCTGTCTCTTTTTCAGGAGTTTGTGAGAAATACCAGATTATTAAGATGAGCAAAACTCCCCCGATAGCAGCAAGTGTGTATTTTACCTGTTTCGACATCGGTTCTTTACGTTCGGCGGCTTTTTGTTGCCGTTTTACGGGAGGTTCGCCATTGGTTTTTTCAGCATAAATCTCTAATAATAAATCGAATGCTGTATCAAAACCGTCTCCGAAAGCATCAACCCATTCCAACTCTTGCAGAAGAAAAGCGATGCCTAAATCTTCGCGAATACTTGTAATTTTGAACGGCAAAATCGGGATGCCGTTTTCGGATGCAATTTTTAATTGACGGATAACCTCAGGCGAATTTCTCGCATTTTCGGAAAGCACAAGTACAAAAACTTTCGAGGAGGTAACTACCTCTCGCTCAGTTTCTTCCGTTGGCACATCGCGTGAACTTACCCCGCAACTGAGTTGCTTTTCGGTTTCCAATTTCGTTACCAGCTGTCGAGCTGTTTTTTTGTCTTCTTTTGAATGACAAACAAAAATATCTTTCACTATAAACTATTGATTTATTGTTTCTTATAAATAGAAGTTTGAATATTTCCTTCTGCAATTTTATATTCAAGAATCAGTTCTTTATCTGTGATACTTTTTACGGTATATGACGTTGCCGAACCCTCTGCATCTGTAAAATTGATTGATTTACCGTCTTCTGACATTGTCCATTTCCAATCGGCGAGTTCTTCGTTCATTTTAAATTTCATCTTACCTTCTTTTTCAAAAGTATAAGCGGAATTTTTAATGATTTCATCGTTTGTTTGTTTAAACATTTCTTTAGCAACTTCGTCCATTTCCATGCTCGACACAATGCTTTCAATTTTCCAAGTGCCGATGAGTTGTTCTTCTGCCGATTTTTTGCAGGCTGTGCTCAATAATACTGCCCCGATAACGGCGATTGTAACCAAAATTCTGTTCATAATTGTAATTTTTTTATGATTCGCAAATATATTAAAAAAAATTATACCACGTATTTTTTCTTTTACATTTCATTTTCCGGAAATATCGCTACTTTTGCAACCGAAAGTCGTAGATGTGAAAAATATCATCAAATTTTTAGTCAGAAAAGTGCCGCGTCCGATGCTAATCCGCATCAGTTTGTTGGTAAATAAGCCTGTTTCATGGTTTTACAAAGGCAACAAGGTCGAATGTAATGTGTGCGAGCATACTTTTCGGAAATTTTTGCCTTATGGCAATCAAGGGCTTGATAACAGATTGTGTCCCAATTGTTTATCCTTAGAGCGGCATCGCTTGTTGTGGAAATATCTGCATGAAGAAACCGGATTGTTTTCGGAACGATTAAAAGTGTTGCATCTTGCACCCGAACAGCCGTTTATCAAACGCTTTAGGGCGTTGAAAAATTTAGATTATACCACAGCCGACCTTGTCTCACCGCTTGCCGATGTGCGTACAGATATTCGCAATATGCACCAATTTGCCGATAATTCGTTCGATTTTTTTATGGCAAATCATGTTATGGAGCATATTGACGAAGAACAAAAGGCATTAAAAGAAATTTTCAGAATTTTGAAACCCGGCGGAACAGCGATTTTACAAGTTCCGATGGCTTACAATCAATCTGTTACGGATGAAGACTTAAACATAACCGACCCGCGCGAGCGCGAAAAACGTTTCGGACAATATGACCATGTGAGACAATACGGTTTGGATTACCCGATGCGTTTGCGCAAAGCCGGTTTTGAGGTTACGGAAAATTCGCTCGTCATGCAACTGCCTGCAGAAGTTGTTGAGCGATACCGTTTTGATAAAAATGAACTTATTTATGTCTGCAAAAAAACTTAGAATTTA
>DYOJ01000532.1 GCA_020720705.1 Acetofilamentum sp. | reverse complement strand
GAAAATTGAAATTTACAGATAAATTAAAAACTCGCCCCGCATTCGGGTAACCTTCGCTGAACGCGTAATTTTTATCTAACAAGTTATTTATTCCGGCTGTGATGCCGAAATAGCGTGCGAAATTATACGAAATTTGGGAATTTACAAGCATAAATTCCTGACTTGTGATGTCGTTGCTTGTGCTGAATCGTTGCGAATAATATGTCGTTGAGATGTTGATAATCAAATGTTTAGCCGGTAAAATGTCAATGTAAGCAAAAAATTTATGTTTAGGAACATCTGTAAATTTTATATCCGGATTTGTGAGATTTTTTTGTTCGATAAACGAATAATTTGCAGAAAGGTGTACTTGTTCTATAAGTTTGTATGACAGTGTAGCTTCTGCGCCGTAAAATTCCGATTCACCTGTGTTTTGAAGTTGGTAAATTCCGGGTTGCACATCGTCCACAATTTGAATGGTGTTTTGGATGCGCGAATAAAAAACGGACGGCTCAAATGTTATATTTTTTGAAAATCGAATCGGCATCGAAATGTCTGAATTTAAGGCAAATTCCGACTGTAAATCCGGGTTTGGCAACGCGATTCCAAGTCGGTATGAGTAGCGGTCTTTCATGGTTGCAAAACGCGATTTTCTTGCAATAGTTAGAAATAAATCTGCCGCATCAGTAAGTTTTAACTGTGTGGCTATCTGGGCATTAACGGCGTTGTTTGCATTTGCTGGCAGTTGGCTGATTAAGTCATTTTTCGAGTCATATTCTTCGGCAATTATACTTGCACGGCTGTTGTAACTTACACCGGGGATGACTTTTAACCTGTCTGTAACTGAAATTTCATCCTCCGCTCCGTAAGAAACCGTATAGTCCGAAACGTGTCGCATCGGTTCGCCTTCGTTGTTTTCGCGGTGCATGTCGTTTTTGTAATGCACGGCAATTTTCAGCAAATTTTTTGGGATAATTTCAGTTCCTGCTTCTACAGATGCTCCATAACTATAATCGTCGTAATAACTTGTAAATGAGCTTCTTTTTTCTTGTGTAGAATACGTTTCGTTGTCAAAGCCTTTTAAAACGTTTACGAAATTGTCGTAAAAAAGTCGTGTTTTAACATAACTTTTCTCACCTAAGCCTGTTTTAGAAATGAAATATACGCTTTGTTTATCCCAACGGGGCCACTGCCAAAATCGAAGTTTAACCGTCTCATCCTCACCTAAATACACAGGATTTCCTTTATCGCCGTGCTGATAAATGTAGCTAAGCGCGTATTCAGAACGTCGGTTCGGAACAAATCCGAGCTTCAAACTTAGCTTGTCGTCCTTACGATATGAATTATGTAGTTCGTGGTTTGTCTGCATTGTAACTGTATCAAAATCAGCGGATAATGGGACATGTTCGTGTTGCAGGCGAGAAGCATTTGCTTGGATGTAGAATTTTGAAAAACGACTACCTACACTCACATCAGACGTATAACCCTTGCCTCTATACATGCCGCCGCGCACGGAAAGTTTAAATCTATCGGTTGGTTTTGTGCCGATTAAATTTATGGCACCACCCATTGTATTTGCTCCGTAAAGTATTGAAGTATAACCTTTTGACACTTCTATTTTTGATAAATCTGACGAAATGAACCGAGCTAAATCCACATAACCGTCATAAGGGACGTAAATCGGGATTCCATCCACAAAAACGGGCACGCGGCGGAGGTCGAACCCTCGCACATAAACCATACTCTCGTTTCTGCCTCCCACATTTACAAACGTTAGCGAGGGTAAAACTGATAAAGCAGTTGAAACATCGGCAGTATTAAATTTTTGGAAATCAGTGCTTTGTATGTAATTCTTGTGGTTTGAAGCACTAATAACAATTTGTCCCAAATCAAAAACATCTTTTACAAAATCGGTTGTATCATGTTGGGTTTGTGCACTTACACTATTGAGAAACAGTAATAAAGCGAATTGGAAAAAGAGAACAATGCGAATCATAATCTGATATTTTTTCGTTATGTTTGTAAAAGAATAACGGTGCAAAATAAATGAATAGTTTCTGATTTTCCAAATATTATTTTTCATTTAATTTTTCGGACTGTTGAATCAAGAATTGTTCAAAATCGTCTGACAACTTCTTATACATAGTAATAATTTCTTCAGCAAACTCAGTAAGTTCGGCTGTGCCGCCGTCTTTTCCCCCGCGTTTTAGTATCACTAACTTATTGTCGGACAGTTTATTAAGTGTAGAAATGATTTGCCATGCTTGCCTGTATGACATCTTCATTTCGGAGGCAGCTTTACGCAACGAGCCGAGCGTTTTGATGTGTTCGAGCAGTTCAATTTTGCCTTGTCCCGAAAAGGAATAGTCGCCAAAATTTATCCAAATTCTGCCGTCTGCCGAGAATTTTTTAT
>DYOJ01000033.1 GCA_020720705.1 Acetofilamentum sp. | reverse complement strand
AAATGACTACTAAATGACTACTAAATGACTACTAAATGACTACTAAATGACTACTTTATGACAACTAAATGACTACTTTATGACAACTAAATGACTACTGTATGACAACTAAATGACTACTGTATGACAACTAAATGACTACTGTATGACTACAGTAGGACAAAATATTCGATTGAAAAAATGAATGTAAATCACATAAAATCAGACATTTACACGTTTTGACTTAAACAAAAATTCAATTCTTTATTTTTTTCGCTTAAATATTTTTCGGCGTTCTTTTGAATCTGTGTCGGTAGCATGCTCTCCGCCTTCGTCTTCTTCAGGCGCCTCGTACCGATACCGGATATTTTCATCTCCCTTTTCGTCCAAATTTTGATGTTTGAATACGTCATCGCCGAACAACCCCATCTCGCCTGAATGTTTCTTGGAGGTTTTGAAAGTGTATGCAACATCTGCAATCGGGAAAATATATAACTTATTTGCACCGTTCATGCTTGTAAATCCGCCTTTAAGTCCGGCAAATGCACTCCAATTCGATTCCATATACCCCATAATCCCCAGCTTGCCTTCAACTGTAAAATCTTCAAATTTCCCGATGGAATAAAAATCTAAATCAGCAAAATAATTGAACATCGGACTAAGATAAGCATCAATTCCCAAACCGATATAAGCCACCAAGCGCGGTTCAAAAACACGACTTTCCCGAAATATTATCGGACGCAAAGCTGCCGGAGAATAGGGCTTTTCAAATCCTAATCCGTATTTGGTTCCGATTTTTAATGTTATCAGATTATTTCCGGGCGAGCACGAACTTGGCGCCTGCAACCAACGACTGATTAGAATTTCGTTTTGGATACCCAGAGCTTGTTCAAAACTTGCTCCTTCCGGATAGACATTAAAAAAATTGAATCGTGTGTATAAAGTTTCGGCAAGAGTCGGGTAATAAATGCCGTGTCGGGTCGAAAACAGATATTTTTTTCGCCTGTATTTGAACGCAAACCACTCATGTTTTACAAATAAATGAGGCAATGCAAAAAAACCGATGGGATGTGCCGATAATTCCGTGTGTTTTCCAACTCCGTATCGTGCCGGACGAAACACACTGATTTCCATTCGTTTATACGGAATTGTCATAGCGGTTCCGTTTGTCCAAATCGGATTTTGAGCTTCGGAACTCGTTACAATCAAAATTGCAAAAAACAGAATAAAAGCGGAGCGCATCATAATTCTATTTGTTGTAAAATTTCAGATTTTAATACACTGTGATTCATTGCTTTATAAATAAAAAACTAATTAACGGTTTATTCTGAGTATCAAGAATTTAGTGTTAAGTAATAAATCTTAAATTTCAAGTTTCAAGTATGCTATTCAAATTTATCCTTTTCATTTTCAATAACTTCATTTATCTGAATAACTAATTCAGGTATTCTATTTTTGGCAACATCCCAAACTATCAAATAGTTTACTCCGATATAGTCATGAATTAATTTATCTCGCATTCCTGCAATATTTCTCCATTTAATATTATTCCATTTGTATTTTATATCGGCTGTTATTTGTTTTGTAGCCTCTCCGATTATTTCTAAACTTCGAACAATTGCACGTTTCATTGTTTCATCTTCGAGAAAATTATTTATATCAATATCCTCTGTTAGTGTGTTATTTATGTATTCACATTCAATCAAAATGTGAGCCAAATAGTCTATTGGTGATTTAGACATATTCCACTTCTTTTAAAATTTTTGAACCGATAATTGGACTTAACCCATTTTTTGTAACGACTTCAACTTTAATACCGGCAAATAAATCATCAAGAAAAAAACATAAGTCCATGAAATTGTCAAATGTTTCTTTTTGTGGTTGAAATTCAACAAATATGTCAATATCACTTTTTTCGTGTTGCTCATTTCTTGCATAAGAACCAAACAATCCAATTTGAGAAATTCCCAAATCTGCTATTTTTGATTTATTATAAATCAAGGTATTAACTATATATCCTTTGTCCAACATCATAATTTGTGTTTTGTAAATTTACAGATATTCGATGTGTATTGAAATTAATACATTATCATCCTATTGATTTTTCTATAATCTTTCTTTTTGTTTTGTCAAGGCTTCGATAAATTCCATACTTTTTTTCTGCTTCGATATTCTATCATCTGGGATATATTGAGATTTCTATTTATGCTAATTGACAGATAATCTATTACTTGTGCCTATTTAAACCCTCAACTTTAAACCGAAAACAGTATATAATGATTTACATTTACCCACACTCTTTATCGAAGAACCAAATTTTTTCAATGTTCACGTAAATACAAACGGCAAATATCTCTTACGGATTGTTCTATAGGCATAAATTGAAAGGTAAGTCGTTCTTTAATTTTTTCAGACGAATAATACTGTTCCGAGAATGCTGCTTGTATGGTTTCACTTGTTATTCGTGGTTCTTTGCCGAGTATCAAACTTCGGATTTTTTCAAATTGTTTTGCGATATTCAATATTCTTTTTGTTGCCTTTTTGTTCGGCGGCATGCGTTTTAGTTCGTGTGCTATCATTCCGAACAGTGTTTTAAAGCTAAGATTTTCGGACGAAAGTAAAAATGATTCTGCATTAATGTCTGACTCTGTAAGTTGAACCATCAATTTTGCGACATCTCGAACATCCACAAAGCCGGTTATTCCTTCGGTGTAATAGTTTAAGCCTTCGGCAACCGTTGCGATAAGGCTCGGACTGCCCTGTGCCCAATTTCCGGGTCCTAAAATTACGGACGGATTAACGATGACTGCGTTCAATCCTTCTTCGATTGCGCGCCAAACTTCGGCTTCGGAGCTAAATTTACTTATGGCATAACCGGACGAGGTTTCAAAATTATTTTTGGTCGTTTGCTCTGTAATTTGACTTCCGTACTGTGCTTCGCCCAAGGCAGCTATCGAACTTACATGACAAAATCTGCCGACACGATTTTCGAGTGAAGCATTAACGATATTTCGAGTTGTAAGTGTATTATTCTGAATAAGTTGCATGTGTTTTTTGGGTGCGAAAGATACTTCTGCCGCAACATGATATACTGTACTTACAGCTTCAGTTGCTTTCAGACAGTCTTCGTAATATTTCAAGTCGGCAATTACCCACTCAATACGTTCGTAGTAACTATCCGGTTTTGGAAAATAGTATGAAAAAATCCGCTTCACATGGTCAAATTGGCTCGAAGTGCGACAAAGCGCACGAACTTTTTCGTGTGTTTGCGACAGCTCTACCAAAACATGTGCACCCAACATACCGGTGCCTCCGGTTACTAAAACCATACCTCTGATTTAACGATGCAAAGGTATGATTTTAGTTTTTATAATCAATAGTTCCTTAAAATCTTTGTAAAATATTGACATTCAATTATTGTGTAATGCTCAATTAGATTTGAGTACTTTTAAGTTATACTAAAAACGGGTTAAACATAAATTTTTAAAAATCAGTCAATATGCTGAATTTAAATTAAATGCGTAACTGTAAACATTAAACCGTAAACAATATAACTGTTTAATAATCTGAAAACTATCACATTCCCAAATTAATACATTTTCAGTTTACGCATTTTCTACCTGTTAAACTAATTTGAGTAAATGCCTTATCTGAAAAAAATACTTCATTCTATTTCTCTTCTAAAATACCGGAAATGAGATGGTTGTGAAGTCGTTTTGCCGATTTGGATAAAGTTACGGCAGACAAGCCGCCCGAGACAAACCCGCCGGCAAGCGGTATAAGTTTAGCGGTACCATTCTTGGTCAGCCCTTTGACAATCCGAACCCCCAACCATTTGCCAATTTGAAGTGCAATTTGTGTAACGGCTTCTTGTTCAAATGGTTTTCTAATATCGGGCATAATACTTGAGTGTTCAAATTCCCAAAGTGCATCTTCAGCATCGTCTGCACCGTAAGCTACTCCGAAATAAAGTGTTAGGTGTAAAAGATTATGCTCCTCTTTGCGCGTGTCTTTGGAAATAATTTCAGGTTTTCCGTACAAATAGGCTAATTTTTGTATCAGAATAATTTCGTGCAGATAGAACTGCGCCAAGTCAGCCGGAATAGTTGCCGCAATAAACAATCCGCCGGGTAAACCGGCAGCAAACGACAAACCTCCTGTTTCGGCAACAGACAATCGAATAAGCCTTTGCGCCGATTTACGAATAAAAGCATCGGAAACCCCGGCGGCTTTCGGGTTTTCGGCAACAATTTTATCAAGCTCTTCGGCTGTGCATTTTTTAGCAAATTCGGCACGCAAAAAATCTTCACGATTCACAATGGCGCCGGGCATTTTCAACGTAGTTTTCAAAATTTTGAACCAAAATGACAATGATTTGTTTTCCATAATTAAAAAGATTTAGAAAAAATGAATACCTGATGACTTATGTACTGTTTACGGTTTAGAGTTGAGGGTTGATTTTGTTTTATGTATTTTATAATAAGTAACTTATGTAAGTTTGTAATCACAATTTATTCCTGATGACTTATAGTTTGTTTTACGGTACGAAGTAACAGATTAAAATTAGTTAATATTATAAAATTCTCGTATTTTACTGAATATCTATATTTTACAAAAAAAACTAAATACTAACTACTCAATACTTATGGCTTAAAATTTTATATTAATCAATAGGAAATTTTCAACCATAAACATGATTCAAAAATTCAAAGATTCCATATAAGATTGTAATAAAATTACAGCACTGATTTTATCAACAAGGGCTTTATCGCGACGGGCTTGCTTTTTAACGCCGCCCGCAATCATAGCCTGAAATGCCATTTTAGACGTAAATCGTTCGTCAAACAACTCGACTTTTATTGTCGGGTAGCTTTGTTTTAATTTTTGAACAAACGGCATTACCAAAGGCGTGGCATCGGATGCTGTGTTTTGCAATGTGAGTGGATTTCCGACAACTATTGTTTCGACAGTTTCCTTCTTTAAATAATTATCCAAAAATTCAAAGACTTTTGATGTTTCTATAGTCTCCAACCCGTTTGCCGAGATTTTTAAATTATCCGAAACGGCAATTCCCGTCCGTTTCATTCCGTAATCAAGTGCTAAAATCCTCGACATAATCTGTGCTTTTGCGACCATGAGCTTACACCGATAAGCAGCTTAGCGGTGATAATAATTTAATAAAATATTGATATTAAGATGTTTATACTAAACCGCTATCAAATATATTATTGCACCTTTGAGGTGTTTTCACCTCAAAGCCTTAAATATCAGGTGATAACACCTGATATGTGCAGAAATAAAATCTTAATCTTGACAGCGGTTTGGTATTACTAAATAATTTACCCATTCAGAAAAAAAACTTTCGGAGTAGATTCATCTATCAATAAATTTCAAATGTAAAGATACTATATTTTTTTCCACTTTTGATATAAAATCTCTGTTTTAACTTTCACGAAAAAAAAAAGTTTTTGTAAGAGCAATACTTGGTAGATTTTAGAATTTTGACGTTAGACATTAGATTCAAGTTTTTTATCTTAAACCAAACAATAAATATTATACTGTCATCGGAAATAAATTGAGATTACAAATTACCACAAGTGGTTCACTATCAAGTGTTTAGTGTATTGTTAACCCTCAACTATTAACCGTAAACAGTATTCATAACAATAGTCCGTTAATATTTTATGTAAAATATTGACATATTGTAAATTAGATAATATAATTTCACAAATTTAAGTATTGATTGCAACTAATTGAAATTTAGCAAATTGAGTCTAATGTCTAACTTCTAAATACTAAAATCTAACGAAGTATTATTCATAACTAACTTTTAAAATATAGATTTACAATATTTTATAGTCTTTTGTCTGTAATCTTTTGACTTAAATTTAAAATATCAACATTAAAATATGGTATGCTACTTCCTATTTTATAATTCACAAACAAATGCAATGACAAAAAGCGCAATCGTTTGCAACGATTTTTACATATTTTAAGAACATATTTTAATGTTTCGTATGCAACTAAAATGTATATTTGCTGATAACAACAATTTGGTAATTAAAGTTTAATACGATATGTATAAGCATCTGTTTATTTCCGTTTTTCTGCTTATTATTTCTGCAGTAAATGTTGAAGCGCAAATAACTTTGACCACCAGCTCCGGCGATGGTGCTTTCAATATCAATGGGACAGACCCTGTTGTTATTGACCAAGGTATAACTGTAACAGGCTCGGTTACAATTAGTGCAGCCAGTGTTATGATTACAGACGGTTTTGTTTTGGCCGAAGATTTGTTGATTTATCCTTCCCATCTTTATGGTGTTGTAGGTTCTTATAATACACAAACCGGAGTGCTCTCCCTTGACGGTAACGGCACAACTGCGCAATATCAAGAAATCTTAAGAACAATTCAATACAACAATACGAATTCTACACCGAGCTTAATTTCGCGCGGAATTATTTTTTCGCTCGGAAGTGCTTTGCCGTTTTACCCTTGCGGACATGATGCGCCGCACTTTTACGAGTATATTGAAGAAAATGCAACCGATTGGTATGCCGCAAGAACCGCCGCAGAAGCCAAGCGTTATTTTGGGTTACAAGGCTATTTGGCTACAATCATGTGCAATGACGAAAATAATTTTATCATTTCAAAATTAAATGCCTCGGCGTTTATCGGAGCTTCAGACGACCCCGCAACTTGCTCGACTTGTTCCGGTATTGAAGAGTGGGATTGGTTTTGGGTAACCGGACCGGAGAAGGGAACTCAATTTTGGAACGAACATAATAATTTTCCTATGCCCCCCAATTATTACAAGTGGTTTCCGGGAAATGCAGCTTATCCGACTCCCGAACCAAATAATTTTGACGGTCAGGAACATTATGCTGTAATATACGGAACGCTTGTCCCGCCATGGGGAGCAACCGGTTATTGGAACGATGTGCGTCGAACACCAAATCCTGCAGGCTCGCTATATGATGACATGGTACGCGGATATGTCGTAGAATACGGCGAAATGCCCGGAGACCCTGAAGTGGCTACTTCCGGAAAAAAAATTGTTCGCATGACAGAGTTCACAGGCGAGGCCGGTCCGATATCGGAGGATGATTTCGTCTGTGCCGGAACACAAGTGTTATATTACATCACCCCGGTTTCAGGAGCAAATTCTTATATTTGGCAATATACCGGAACCGGCGTAACCATCAGTGAGGATGATGCCAACGCACAAGCTACACTTACATTTGCAACCGCCGCAACCGCCGGAACCCTCACAGTTACTCCTTTTCAAGGTACGGCGCAAGGTGGTGTTTCTCCGAATTTTAACATCACAGTCGGGTATGCACCGGTTATGTCAGGAACTATTAGCGGCGTAGCTTCGGTATGTATTCCGGAAGATAATCTCAATTATACCATTGAATCCGTTACAAGTGCGTTGACTTATTCATGGACATATTCCGGAACAGGCGTATCACTTACCCCAAATTCCAACCAAGTCGAAATAGATTTTTCATCCTCGGCAACCTCCGGCACGCTGACAGTAAATTGTTCAAACGCATGCGGAACAAGTGAAAATTCATCTCCGATCTCAATTTCAATCGTTGATATTCAGCCTATTATAACAACTGTAGTAACCGATGAAACCGTTTGCAAGGGCGCATCTGCCGAAATTGGTTTGGAAAGTTCAATATCTGGTGTAAACTACGCGGCGTTTTTAGGAACAACTCAAATCGGCTCGGTAACAGGAACAGGTGCCGCACTGAGTTTGAACGTTCCTGCATCGGTGTTGTCAATCGGAAATAATTCTGTAACATTCGTTGGAACACTCGGTTCATGCACAGAAAATTTGAACAATCCCTCAACAATTAACGTTGTCCAATATCCGGACAATACAATTATACCTACAGGTTCTTCTGTCTGCGAAGGCGAGGCCGGAAGCGTAACCTTAACTACAGGACAGGCAGGCGTTACTTACGAAGCGTTTTTGAACGGAACTTCACTCGGAACTTCCGTAGGAGCGTCAGCATCATTCAGCTTACCTGCAAATTTGATTGAAAACGGTGATAATCAGATAGAAATACATGCAGATAACGGAACTTGCAACAATATATTACAAAATAATGCCATTGTTACGCTAAACGGCTTTGATATTTCAGAAATAGCAACCGTAGGAGATACAGTTGCACAAGGAGCTAACGGAATTATCACTTTTGCTGTAACAGAAAATAATATTACTTATGAAATATATCCGCAGAACGAAACTGACATCGTTGAATCCATAGTCGGCAACGGAGAAGGTATGCTGTCTCAGATTCTTGCCGCAGAACTTTTGCCGGGTATTAATACCTTCGATATTTTTGCTAAAAACGGAACTTGCAAATTGTTTATAGGAATTGAAACTATAAAAGTATTGGAAGATATTACGATACCGGATGCGTTTTCGCCAAACGGAAATAGTATCAATGATGTTCTGATAATAAGAGGAATAGAAGAATATCCGAACAATACGGTGCAGATTTTTAACCGTTGGGGGGCATTGATTTACGAAACTGAATTGTACAACAACAACGACATTGTTTGGGACGGTACCTCTCAAAACGGTATGAACACAGGGGACGGAATTCTGCCCGAAGGAACATATTTCTACATCATCAAACTCGGAATTGACGATTCAGTCTATACCGGTAGTTTGTACCTGAACAAATAGAGTTTCGATAACCTGATAGACGTAAGATGCTGAATTTAAGCCTCATATTTTCTTTATTACAAAGTAATTCAACAATTTACACGTTCTTTACAAATACAGTTTATATAAAATTGCCTTATAAAACCACATAAATATTATTTGTGTTCGTCTCGGATAAACAAATCTCATAATTCACCTCTGTTATACAATTATCGGGAATAAGTTGAGACTTCAAAATCAGACAAGTAACTTATAATCAAATGTTTGATACGAAATAAACCCTCAACTTTAAACCGTAAACCGTTAATAAATTATTGATAATGAATCGTTTTGCTATATTCGGAGTTTTTGTAGTTATTTTCAGCCAAACATTTTCAATGCTTTCGGCTCAAAATACGGTATCGGCAAGTTCCGGCGAAACTATTTATGTTTCAGACACGGGCACGCCCGTAGTTGTGGATGCAACAATTAATGTTACTGCATCAGCCACAATTGAAAATGCAATGGTAGTCATCGGGTCGGGTTTCGTAGCCTTAGAAGACATACTTGAATATCCGACAGTATTGTACGGCGTTGTAGGCGAATATGATAGCTCAACAGGCATATTATCCTTGTCAGGTTCGGCAACAGCGGCACAGTACAGAGAAATTTTCAGGTCAATACGGTATAAAAATGCAAACACACACCCCGCACCGGGACACAGACGCATCACATTTTCGCTTGGCGAAGCCTTACCGTTTTACCCGTGCGGTGCAACCGAACCTCATTTTTATCAATTGATTCATGAACACGGCAACGATTGGACGATTGCAAAAGCTGATGCCGAGTCTCGCACATATTACGGCTATTCAGGCTATTTGGCGACCATTATTTGTGAAGATGAAAATACGTTTATTACCCAAAAATTAGATGCTTCGGCATTTATCGGCGCAAGTGATGCCGGGAAAGAGGATACTTGGGAATGGATGTGCGGACCCGAAATCGGGACAATATTTTGGAAGGACAATGTTACACAAACTTATGCAAATTGGAATCCGTCAACAAGTGAACCCAACAATACAGGAGGAGCAGAGCATTGCGCCTGCATATACGGACTTACGCATCCAACGTGGGGCAGTGCCGGTTTGTGGAACGATGTCAGAATACAGCCCGGAGCAAACGACTTGATAGTCGGATACGTTTTGGAATACGGCGGATTACCTGACGACCCCGTTCAAAGTATTGCAGATGAAAAATTGGTAATGGTTGAAACATATCCGCTGCTGAATTTGGATGTAAGCGGCAGTACTGTTTGCGAAGGTTCTGATGCGTTTTTGACCGTTGAAAATTCAGAAATTGGTGTTCAATATATTGTTTATCAGAATCTTATGCCAATAGATACACTTTTCGGAACAGGCGCTGATATTCTTTTTAATGTCCAAGCGTCTTCTTTGAGTGTCGGAACAAATACCCTGCGTATTGAAGCAAGCAACAGCGCATATTCAGGTATTTTAAGCCAAAACGGTATCGTGAATATTATTGCATATCCTTTTGATAATCTTAATGTTATCTCAGAAGCAATCTGTTCGGAAACCGATGGTTTGATTGTAATTTCCGATTCTGAATCAGATGTTGTTTATCAAGCACATATAAACGAAAATATTGTCGGAGAACAAAACGGAAACGGGTCAAGCCTACAATTTACAATATCGGAGAGTTTTCTCAATAACGGCGATAATACGGCTGAAATTTATGCAAGACGCGGCGACTGTTCTGTTATTTTGCAAGATACCGCAAACGTTCGTGTAAACGGATTCGAACTATTGCAAATTGCAAGCGAAGGCTCGCAAATACAAGCCGGCACGGACGGAACTATCATACTTACGGAAAGCGAACCCGATGTTCTGTATCTGATTCAAAAAACGGATACAGACACCATTGCTTCGACCGTAACAGGAATCGGGGCACAAATTTCCACGACAGTATCGGCTGAGTATCTGCATGTCGGGGAAAATTATTTTGACATTTATGCCGTAAACGGGATGTGCAAAATCAATGTCGGAAGCGAAATTATACAAGTTAAAGATGTCATAGTGATACCCGGAGGATTCTCGCCAAACGGAAACGGGGTAAACGAGCAATGGACACTCCAAAATATCGGCAATTTTCCGGACAACACCGTGCAAGTTTTCAATCGTTGGGGTATTTTAGTTTTTGAAGGTAAGGCGTATGATAATCAAACTGTTGTGTGGAAAGGCGAATGTCAAAACCAATTTGATAACGGCTCGAGTCAATTGCCCGAAGGCACTTTTTTTTATGTGATAAACCCGGGCGATTCGTCTGCCGTGATAAAAGGCAATGTGTACGTAAAGTATTGATAATCCGAATACTATTTTAATTGATTGTAAAAGTTTAACACAAATGCATAAACAAATGGCAAGCAAACACATACATTTATTTTTGATAATACTTGTTTTGACAGCGAGTAATGTATCGGCACAGCAAGATGCCGGTTACACCTATTATATGTACAATACTTTGGCTGTGAATCCGGCTTATGCAGGTGTCCGCAATTCTTTATCTATCAACGCATTACATCGCTCACAATGGGTTGGTTTTGACGGCGCTCCGACAACGGAATCTCTTTCGGCAGCCGTTCCGATTTTAAAGAAACATGCAGGAATCGGTATATCAATTGTCTCGGACAGAATAGGTTATATCAGCACAAATGCCGTGTATTCTGATTTTGCTTATCGTCTCAACATTGATAAGCACAAACAATTTCTGCTCGGGCTAAAAGTAGGCGTGAATTTTAGAAGAGCAAAATTTTCGGAAATCGAACTTGAAAACCCCTCTGACCAGGATTTCGGACAGGACTATAAAAGTTCATTGCTCCCCAACATCGGTTTCGGAGTTCTGTATGTTACCGACAAGTTTTACGCCGGATTATCGGTTCCGAAAATGATTGAAAATGACTTTGAACCAATCTCGGTTTCACGTTCTGCTTTATCCGGTGAGCGTAAACATTTCTATTTGATTGCCGGACATTTACACAAAATAAACTCTGATTGGATGCTGAAAAGTTCTCTGCTGGTAAGGGCAACCCGTTTTGCCCCGATGATTGCGGATATTTCGGCACAGTTTATCTACGAGGATAAATTTTGGCTCGGTCCGATGTTTCGTTTTGGCGATGCTGCCGGACTGCTCGCCGGAATTATCGTCTCAAATCAGTTACAACTCGGATATGCTTTTGATTTTTCATATAAAAATTTGACAGGACAATACAATTACGGCAGCCATGAAATTTTGATAAATTATACTGTGCCTGAATCCGGAAAAAAAGTATGTCCCGCTTATTTTTAGTTAATTCTGACATAGTTTCACATATATTTTGTATTCTTATTAAAACGGATAAAAATTATTACTTTTTTGATTATTAAAATATAGAGTTACAATATTTTATAGTTCGACTTTACGAAGTTAAAGATTTCGGCAAAGTTTGTGCTTAGAATAGTTTAGCGTGGACGCTAAACGCAAATAGAAAATGCAATAAGCGTCCACGCTTTTCTTTTGCCGGCATAACTTCGTAAAGTAGAAATAGTCTATTGTCTGTATCTGATGTCTAATTTTTGGTCGTGGGCTAAATGCGTTGAAGTGCAAGCGTGGACGCTTGCAACATACAAAATACTATGCGTTTAGCGTCCACGCTAAACTTTAATCAATGGATTTATGACACTACCTAATTTTTATCATCTAAATTCTATTTTAAATCGAAGTTTTGCATAAAATTTGAAATTATAAATCATTATGAATAAATTAGTTACTACTCTTATTTTAGTTTTAACGGCTTTGGTTGCTTATTCGCAACAAGATGCCATGTTTACCCATTACATGTTTAATACACAAGCGGTAAATCCGGCTTATGCAGGCAGCCGAGACGCGCTGACAATTACAGGTTTGCATCGTTCGCAATGGGTTGGTTTTGACGGTGCTCCCGTAACTCAAACTCTCACGGCACATTCGCCGATTTATCTCAAAAATGCCGGTATCGGATTGTCTGTCATCAATGATAAGCTTGGATTTGTAAATTCAACAGCCATATTTCTTGATTTCTCGTATCGGGTGCGCATTGCAGGTAAAGGTTGGTTGGCGTTTGGTTTGAAAGGCGGCACCAATTATCGTAAAACTGATTTTACCGAAATGAAGTTAGACAACCCTGCCGACCCTGATTTTGAATACGATGTACATTCCGGATGGCTTCCGAACATCGGTGCCGGTCTGTACTATTATGCCGATAAGTTTTATGCAGGGATATCTTCTCCCAAATTTATAGAAAATGACTTTGAAACATCTGTGAATCAATTGAATAGTGATTTTTCCGGTGAGCGTAAGCACTATTATGTCATTGCCGGATATCTTGCTGATTTAAATAGTGATTGGAAGTTAAAGCCGACTACTTTTGTCAAAATAACTCAGAATGCTCCGGTTTCGTTCGACTTGTCCGCTCAGGCAATTTATCGCGAAAAACTCTGGGTGGGAGCGATGTTTCGTTCGGGTGATGCAGCCGGAATCTTGGCAGGAGTATTTATAACACCCCAATTTTCAATGGGTTACTCGTTCGATTGGTCCTATGCTAACCGAACTTTCGCTTACAACTTCGGAAGCCACGAAGTTATGTTACGATATGATTTCGATTTCTTGGAGAAAAAACAATTTGTATCTCCACGCTATTTTTATATTAGATTTAAGACATCAGATTACAGACAACAGAATCTAAAATATTGTAAATCTATATTTTAGAAGTCAATTATGTAATGTTTATTATTCGGTTTAATATAAGCAATAATGCTCGGATGCCTGTCAATTTTACGGCTATAGATTTTGAAACTGCCAACGAACGGCTCGACAGCGTCTGCTCGCTCGGGATGGTGCGTGTTGAAAACGGTATCATAACAGACAAAAGGTATCGGTTGATACGTCCGCCGGATATGCGTTTCAGTCGGAGAAATATCGAAGTGCACGGTATTTACCCGTCCGAAGTGGAAAACGAGCCGCAATTTTACCGTTATTGGAACTCAATTCGTTCGTATTTAGAACCTTATCCGGTTGTTGCTCATAATGCAAATTTCGACCTGAATGTTCTGCAAGCAGTGCTTAGACGCTATGCTTTGGATAATCCTACGCTCACTTATACTTGCTCTGTAAAAATTGCTCGCAGAACTTGGCGCGGTTTACAAAGTTATGGTTTAAATCATTTGGCAAAACATTTCGGGCATACATTTGTTCACCATCACGCACTTGAGGATGCGGAAGTGTGCGCCAAAATTATGTTACACGCCTGTCAAGACACGCAATCCGATTCCGTTGAAATGCTCAGTGAAAAATTGAAAGTCAGCTTCGGAAAAATATCAAACGGAATTCATACAAGCATAAAATCCAACAAATAAGTCTGTTACAATAAAGGATTCAGTGCTGTAAGAAAGGATATATTAGTGTCTGTAAGAAAACGTATAAATACTTGATTTTATGTCAATTAAATTCTT
>DYOJ01000531.1 GCA_020720705.1 Acetofilamentum sp. | reverse complement strand
AATTTAAAAGTTCAAAATTTATCGAATCCCGACCATTTGGAAGGCACGCTTGCCTATATTTCGCCCGAGCAAACGGGCAGAATGAACCGAACAGTGGATTCGCGAACCGATTTATACTCGCTCGGAATCGTTCTGTATGAGCTGTTTACGGGCAAATTGCCCTTCGCGGATACGGACAGTATGCAACTCATTCACGCACATATTGCGCGTATGCCCAAGCCTTTGTATGAAATCAATCCGATTGTGCCCAAACAATTGTCGAATATAGTGTTGAAACTTTTGGAAAAAAATGCCGAAAACCGCTACCAATCTGCCTTTGGATTGATGCACGATTTACAAAAAACGGCACATTTGCAGGACAAACCGGACGCTGATTTTCCTTTGGGCGAAAAAGATTTTTCGGGCAAATTAGCAATTCCGGAAATTTTGTACGGCAGAGAACAAGAGGTGAAGCAACTCATTGATATTTACGAACATGTAACACACGGACGTTCCGAAATGTTGGTCATTTCAGGTTTTTCGGGTGTAGGAAAATCGGCTTTGGTGCACGAAATTCACAAACCCGTTACCGAACAGCAGGGCATTTATATTGAAGGAAAATTTGACCAATTTCAACGAAATATTCCATATTTTGCTATTATTCAAGCATTTACAGATGCCATAAATATTGTTCTGAAGGAAGATGACACGAAACTAAATTATTGGAAAACCAAGATACAACATGCCTTGCAGGATTCCGGAAAAGTTATCACAAATGTAATTCCCGACCTCGAACTTATCATCGGGAAACAGCCGGAATTGCCCAAACTCGAAGGGAAAGAGTCGCAAAACCGATTCAATTATGTGTGGACAAATTTTGTGAAAGCCGTGTGCTCGCCTCAACATCCGCTCGTGATGTTTATTGACGATATGCAATGGGCTGACAGTGCGTCTCTTAACTTGCTCAAAGTGTTGCTGACGGACAAAGAAATCAAACATTTTTTGTGTATTACGGCGTACCGCGACAACGAAACCGATGCGGCACATCCGTTTATACAACTTTTGGAAGAACTTAATACTGAGGAAACTAACATCAAATCGTTCAATCTCGGAAACTTGTCAGACGGGGACATTAATCATTTGTTATTGGATGCTTTAAACTCGGAACATCTTAAAAATCAAACTATTGACGATAAATCTCTCCAAAATTTTCACAATTTATCGGCTATTATTTTTGAAAAAACGCTCGGAAATGCGTTTTTTATTCAACAATTTATCCGAACACTTTACGAGGAAAAACTGTTGTATTTTGATTTTGAAAAAAATTCATGGGTTTGGGACATCGCAGACATCAAAACGACCAATATTACGGACAATGTGCTGGATTTGATGGCAAATAAAATCATCAAACTGCCCGATGTAACGCAGGATGCCCTCAAAATTGCGGCATGTATCGGCAATCGGTTCGACATCAAAATACTTGCTTCCATTTATTCAAAATCGTATGCCGAAACCGGCTCGGATTTGGAGCCGGCAATTTACGAAGGCTTGATTATTCCGACAGGCGGCAACGGATTCAAATTTGTGCACGATAAAATTCAACAGGCAGTTTACTCGACTATCCCAGACGAAACTAAGCACCTCTTTCACTATAAAACGGGAAAAATTTTAATAAAAAACAGTTCGGAAAAAGTTATTGAACGAAAAATATTTGATATCGTAAATCAATTGAATCACGGAATCGGTGCAGTTTCGTTGCAAGATTCTGAAATCGAAACACTTATTGACCTAAATTTTAAAGCCGGCAGCAAAGCCAAATTATCGTCTGCTTATGAAACAGCCGACAAATATTTTGAAATTGCCGAGAACTTATTGCCCTCAGACGCATGGAAAAATAACTATGAAACCACGCTTCAAATATACAGCGAACTTACCGAAATTGCTTATTTGAACGGCGATTACGCCAAAACAGAGCGTTATGTCGAAATTGTTGATAAAAACGCAGCCAACGTGGTGGATACGGCTTTGGCAAATTTCGCCTTGCTAAATTCCTTGCGTGCACAAGCGCGCTACGAAGAGGCTATCAGCAAGGGCATTGATTTAGCCGGAAAATTGGGCGTTAAAATTCCGAAAAAAGCAAACAAAATTCGTTTAATCGAAGGATTGCTAAAAACGTCTCGGTGGATTACGAAAAATGAAAGTAAACTTTACAATTTGCCGAAAGCAGATAATCAACGTATTTATGCCGCAGTAAAAATTTTGGACGCTATCGGCACATCTGCTTTTAATTCTAATCCGCAACTGCTTGCTTTAATGGTTTTTAAAGGAGTCCAATTGGTCATAAAATACGGTTATTACGAAAGTTCTTCGTATTCGATTTCGGCGTTCGGAATGATTTTGTGCAATATTAACAA
>DYOJ01000530.1 GCA_020720705.1 Acetofilamentum sp. | reverse complement strand
ATTTTTATCATTTACGTCGATATTTTTACAAAGATAAAATATTTTGGTTGAACAGTAAAACTCAAATAATTTTGTTTTCATTTTTTGAACGTCAATATCACAATTATATCCCTACAAACATCAATTTTGTATTTATTAATGTTTTTTTATAAGATAAATATGTATTTTTGTTTGACAATATTTATTCAAAATAATGAATCAATTTTATGAAACGATTTGCTGTATTTTTCTTTTTAAACGTTTTGTTGTTTTCTGCGATTTCTGCACAAAAAACTGATGATAAAAAAATCGAAGGGTATGTATTTAAGGACGAGTTCCGCTTACCTGTAACATCTGTAAAAAATCAGTATCGCTCAGGTACTTGTTGGAGTTTTTCTGCGTTGTCATTTTTAGAGTCCGAGATGCTGCGCATGGGGAAGCCTGAAGTAGATTTGTCTGAAATGTTTGTTGTAAATCAATGTTTTAAATATAAAGCTGACCGTTATGTCCGCATGCACGGTTATTTGAATTTTGGGTCAGGCGGAGCGTTTCATGATGCTTTGTGGACTTTAAAAAATTTCGGATTTGTTCCGGAAGAAGCCTATTCCGGTCTGAATTACGGAACAGACGGACATGTTCACGGTGAATCTGATGCAGTTTTATCAGCGTTTGTAAAAGCAGTTGTTCAAAATGAAAACGGCGAATTAAGCACTGCTTGGAAACCGGCTTTCAATGCCTTAGTGGATGCGTATCTCGGAAAAATTCCGGAAAAATTTGTCTATAAAGGTAAGGAATATACTCCTCAAACTTTTGCAAAAGATTATACAGGTTTAAATCCTGACGATTATGTACTTATCGGAACATACTCACATCAACCATTTTACGATAAATTTATTCTTGAGGTGCAAGATAATTGGCTTTGGGGCGAAATTTACAATGTGCCGATTGAAGAGTTTGGGCAAATCATTGACTATGCACTCAATAACAAATATACGGTTGCTTGGGCGGCTGATGTAAGCCACAAGGGGTTTTCGCACAGTAAAGGTGTAGCTGTAATCCCGGAAACAGAAATTAAGAATCTAAGCGGTTTAGAACAAGCCAAATGGGAAAAACTATCAGATTCTGAACGTAATTCTCAAATATTTGAACTCACAAGTCCTTCAACCGAGAAAAAAATCACACAGGAAATACACCAGAAAGAGTTTGATAATTATACAGTTACAGACGACCACGGCATGCACATCATAGGCTTAGCCAAAGACCAAAACGGAACACCTTATTATATTGTAAAAAACTCGTGGGGCGAAAGCGGAAAATACAAGGGCTATTTTTATGCCTCAAAGCCGTTTGTTGTCTTACAATCTACAAACATTATGGTTCACAAAGATGCTGTTCCGAAAGAACTTCGTAAAAAACTCGGTTTCTAATTCATAAAAAAGATTAATTTAAGTCTGAGAGAACTATCTTTCAGGCTTTTTTTTAACTTTGCCGGAAAGATTTTTTTAAAGTGAAGCTATACACCGAAAATATCATTAAAAAATACGGAAAACGTACAGTCGTTAAAGGCGTTTCAATAGAAGTTAGTCAAGGTGAAATCGTTGGCTTACTCGGACCAAACGGTGCCGGAAAGACAACCTCATTTTATATGATGGTCGGACTGATAAAACCCGACGGCGGCAAAGTTTTTTTAGATAACACTGAAATTACAAAACTCCCGATGTATAAACGTGCACAACTCGGCATAGGATATTTGCCGCAGGAAGCCTCTGTGTTTCGGAAATTATCGGTGGAGGATAATATTTTGAGCGTGCTCGAAATGACAAAACTGTCGAAAAGTGCCCAAAGAGAACGCACCGAAATATTACTAAATGAATTTAGCCTGACACATATTCGCAAAAGTAAAGGTATTCAACTCTCCGGAGGCGAGCGGAGACGAACCGAAATTGCGCGTGCTTTGGCTATAGACCCGGCATTTATTCTTTTGGACGAACCCTTCGCCGGCGTAGATCCTATTGCTGTGGAAGATATACAAGCAATTGTAAGAAAGCTCGTTGAACGAAATATCGGCGTGCTGATAACTGACCATAATGTTCACGAAACGCTCAGTATCACCAATAGAGCCTACTTGCTCTATGAAGGGAATATACTCGAATCCGGCTCTGCCGATGACCTCGCAAACAACCCCGAAGTGAGGGCAAAATATCTCGGAGAAAATTTCAGATTAAGATGATTTTTCTATTTTTTTAAAATTAAGACAAATATGTCTTTTTTGTCGGAATTTATGATTATTTTTGGACATCTTTTTCGGACACGAGCATGGCGATTAGAGACAAAAGTATTCGATTAAAACTGTTTATCCCGATTTTTTTCGGTAGTATTGTGCTTATTGCTATCTTATTGGCAGTCAGTAGATA
>DYOJ01000529.1 GCA_020720705.1 Acetofilamentum sp. | reverse complement strand
AAAACATTCGGAACGAAATTTCGTATCCACTCAAAAAAGTATGGTAAAATTATATCTTCCTAAATATCAACAAATTAAAACGGGTTAATTTTTATAAAATCATACAAAAAATAGCATATTTTACTAAAAAATGGCTTGTTTTAGCTCTTTTTTAGATAAAAAACAAGATTTTGACAATTTATAACGTTGTAACTATCTGATTATCAATTACCATACTTTTTTGAGTGGATACGAAATTTCTCTATATCGTAAAGAATTTCAACAAGTTATGAGTTTTCTTACAAGCACTAAATAAGATAATGCTTATAACGATAATTTTTTTAATTTTCGGACAACATCTATGACAGTTCCGTCCACCCATTTAATGGCAGCTATGATTTGCTCATCAAATTCAGGTTTGTCGGGCACACCGCATATTTCTTCGGCTTCTGCTTTCAGTTCTTCAATTGTTTTAAAGGGTAAGCCGGAATTTTTAGTTGCGTCTATCAAATCTTTTCGGAGCGGATTTATGGCTATTCCGCGTTCGGTTATGATAACATCTATCAATTCGCCGGGTCCGCACAAAGTCGTAACGGCATCCACAACAACCGGAATCCGATTTCGGAACAGAGGAAGCGGCAGGATAACCGTTTTGCTAAACAGGCAGTTTTGCCAGCCGCCTATTCCGTGCAATAATTGTCCGTCTGAATGTGTTACGACATTTGCATTAAAATTCACATCTACTTCGGTTGCACCAAGGATAACGACATCAACGATTCCGGCAAAATTTCCTTTGCTGTGATAGTTGTAGCTTGTAAACGGGCTTGTTGCCACGTGTCTCGGGTTGTCTCGCATGGAGCGAACGCCGTCAAGGTCAAAGGTTTGCCCGTCGAGGATGTATTCAATTAAGCCTTCTTCGAGCATATCTGTCAGATATTTATTGCTGCCGCCGCGAGCAAATCGGGCTTTAATTCCGCGCTCACGCATGAGGTCTCCAAAATATTTGCTTACGGCAAGGGAAGTTCCGCCGGCACCGGTCTGGAACGAGAATCCGTTTTGTATAATTCCGGCGGCATCGCAAAATTTTGCGGTATATTCGGCAAGTAACAATCTGTCGGGACTTTTTGTAATTTGTGTGGTTCCCGAAACGATTTTTTCAGGTTCGCCGACCTTGTCCATTTTTACGACAAAATCTACATAATTGCCTTGAATTTGCCATGGAATACACGGAAACGGAATCAAATTGTCGGTTACAACTATCACTTTGTCAGCATATTGCGAATCAGCTAAGGCAAAACCGAGTAGTCCGCTTACGGATTCGCCGTTTACACCGTTTGCATTCCCGAACGGGTCAGCCGTTGAAGCAGCGATAATTGCGATATCAATTTTGACCTCACCGTCTTGCACCGCTTGATAGCGTCCGCCGTGCGAGCGCAAAATCGCTACGCCTTTCATTTTGCCTTCCGATGAAAAAGCTCCGAGCGGTCCGTTCATACTGCCTTCGATATGGTGGATAGTTCCGTTTTCGAGATGCTTTATAAGCGGAGCATGACACGGAAAAGAGGCGGACGGAAACCAACGCAAATCTTTGATACCGAGTTCGTTTGCAATATCAAACACTTGATTCATAACCAAATCTCCGTTTCGGAAATGGTGGTGCGATGATATGGTCATGCCATTTCTCAATCCTGCTTTTAGAAGTGCTTCTTTTAGATTTTCAACGGTTTTATTTCCGTCAAGCGGATAATCGGCATTTGTCGGGATTACCGGGGCATGTTTTCTGCCTGTCGGGCGATACTTTCCTACGCCCAAATACGGTACTTGCGGTTCGCCGTTGAGTATTTCGGGGACTTGTCGTCCGGCTGCGTTGATTACAAATTTCATATTTTGAATTTTCTCCCAAAATTATTCAAAATATTTTCACAATTGTTGCAATCTGTTATTAAACAACAGGCGCAGGAATATCAGAATATATTAGATTTAAGACATCAGATTACAGACAACAGAATCTAAAATATTGTAAATCTATATTTTAGAAGTCAATTATGTAATGTTTATTATTCGGTTTAATATAACAATAGTTCGTTAATGTTTTTTGTAAGACATTGATTTACTGATAATTATAATGTAAAATATTTCAGATTTGAAAATTATTTGCAACCTATTGTCGAAAATGCAATTTGGCACGGCATCTCACATTCCGAAAAAAAATGTCTGCTGTTAATTGATTTCAAACTCAAAGATAATAAGCTCACTGTTACCATAGAAGACAATGGAATCGGACGAGCCAAAGCCGCCGAGATAAACAAGAAAACTCGTCAAAATCATATCTCGCACAGCACCGATATTTTAGAAACCAGACTAAGTCTTTGTGAAAAAATAAATTGAACATCTTATATTATTTTTTCTTTTTA
>DYOJ01000528.1 GCA_020720705.1 Acetofilamentum sp. | reverse complement strand
TCAATACTCATTGAAATTTAACGAATTAGCGTGATGTTTCCTGTTTCGTGAAAATACTCACCGTCTTCAAATCGTCCGGAACATTCCCAAACATAGACATCTGTTTTTGATAATTTGTGGTTAAAGTATCCGTTCCACCCGATTTCTTGATTATCGGATTCAAAAACCAATTGACCTAAACGATTGTAAATCCGTAACTTATACTCGCCGAGCCGGCTGAAAAACACGGGGTAAAAAATTTCGGACTTTGTAGTAGTTTGCGCCCAACGCCCGTCATTTTCGCCGTAATCGTTTGGTTGAAACGCATCGGGAGCCAATATTTTATATCTGTCTGAAATTACGGTAACCGGTTGTGAACTGATATCGTCCTTGCAGGCACCATTCCCGCTTGTCGTTAAACTTACGGTATAAGTGCCGGGTTCTGCAAATGTGTGCACAGGGTTGCTGTCATACGCCTGATGTCCGTCTCCGAAATCCCAAAGAATATCAGTTTGTGAAATTGTTGATTTTGAAAATTTTAGCGGCGTATTTGTATAAATTTTTCTTACATTTTCAATCGCAAAGTTTGAATTTTGGTTTTCACTAACCTCAATGATGATATTTTTTGTTTGTACTTTATTTTGATTACGAACTATCAGAGTAAGCGTATATGTTCCTGATTTTTCAATTTTTATGATAGGTTTCTCCTCACGGCTTAAAATTTGGTTGCCGAGTTTCCAAATAATCTCGTCATAATTTTGCGAGCGATTTTCAATATCTAAAATAAACGGGCTGCATCCGCTTGTGTTTTCGCAAATAAAATCAGCAACGGGCAATTCGGTTTCGGTTTCATCCGGCTTTGAGAGTGTTTCGTTTTCATCCGTAACCGGAGGCGGGGAATCGGAATCCGGCAAAGAATTGCTATCCGGAATTTGCACGGTAACAAATTCAGATGCTTGCCGGATGTTTCGTATTGAATTTTTCGATTCATTTTGAACATCCTCTGTGTTGTGTTCACTTAGAAGTGTAACAAATTCTTTGCTATTGCCGTTCGGATTTTGGCGAACTATAATCTCTTGATAATCAGATGTTTTAAGGCTTTCGGCTACGATTTTATCGTCGGACTCGGAAGCCCAAATTCCCAGCCCCACCGCGATTGACACCGAGAACAAACCGACTATCCATCTTCCGAATTTTGATTTCGGATGATTTGTTTGAACAGGGGGTAACTGTTCGGATATTTTTTCCCAAACGGAACCAGGCGGTTGTAGGCTGTAATCCTCCAAACCGTCCCGAAACAAGGTCTCTATCTTACGAATTTCCTTCATGTTTCTTATATTTTTGAGTCCGAATATGTTTCGGATATTTATATTTGTAAAAAAAATTGTAAAACTAATTTCTGTAACAATATTGTTATATATAACTTATTTTCAATACTTTAAACTCGATTTTACATGTTCCGAAAGTTCTGTTTAAGCTATTTTTTCGTGATTTAGTTGTTCCATAGTCTCTATCTTCGGTTTTCGTATTTTAGATAATTGAACCAATTGTTCTTGCAACCATTTTTTTGCCCTTAAATATTGAGTACGAGATGTAACGCCGTCAATTTCAAGCATTTTTGCAATTTCAGCATGTTTATAGCCTTCAACGGCAAACAAGTTAAATACAGCTTTATAGCCTTTGGGCAGCGTATTGATGGCTGTCATCAACTCTTCTTGTGTAAACTCTTGTTCCCAATTTGAAACTGTTTCATGACTATTTTCATTTATGTTATCAATATCTGTGGTTTGAGAAATCCGTTTATTACGATGGTAATATTGTATTGCTGTATTGATGACAATTTTCCGCATCCAACCTTCAAATACCCCAACACCATGAAAATTATTAATTTTTGTTAAAATTTTATAAAAACTTTCATGTAAAATATCTTCTGCCTCAGCACTGTCTGCCGCATAGCGTAAACAAATGCCGAACAGTCGCGGAGCATACATATCGTATAACTCTTTCTGTGCCTGACTGTTATTCTGCTTACAAAGTTCTATGAGACTGTCTGTCCGGTTCATATTCAATATATAGACTACAAAATCATGAAAAACGTTGCATGAGTACTAAAAAAAATGAAAAAATATTTTCTTTTTTTACAAAACGTTTAATTATGCTTCAGACGCATATTGGTTTTTCATATAAATGTGTAAACTCCGAAAAGTGGAAATTGACCACTAATTCACGAATTTTTACAAATCAAGATTTCAGCAATTTTGTGCGTAAAAAAGTTTTGCATAGACACTAAACGCAAATTGAAAATGCGAAAAGCGTCCACGCCTTTTTATGCCGGCTTAACATCGTAAATTAGAACAATAAAAAACGATGAATGACAACTGTATGACAATTAAATGACAATTAAATGACAATTAAATGAC
>DYOJ01000527.1 GCA_020720705.1 Acetofilamentum sp. | reverse complement strand
AAAAAATGGCTATAATTTACATCATATCAAAGATTTACACGTTTTCTTACAAATACTGCGTTGTTTTGTCAGTGAGGTTATGTAGTTCGGTGTTAAAGTGAAAAATGTCATTTATCGTAATTTCACGTCGCACAAGCACATCAAGGCTGAGTTTAAACTTATCAGCTATTTGAATAATCAAGTCCAAACTCGGCTCGGCGCGCTCCTCCTCATACGAGCCGAGAGCAGTGCGTTTTAAGCCGAAAAGCGCAGCAAAATCAGACTGATTCATCTGTTTAGCCATACGAATTTTCTTAATATTTTTACCGAAATATGACATCTTTTAAGAACACATTTTCAGAAATGAAAGGCGAGATTACAAAAATAGGTTATTATTTTTGCAAATCAATCAATTTTTTTCTTCTTGATAAACAATAATTCGATATTTTATGTGATTCCTTTGTGAATCGTTGAAATAATCATACTTTTGTGTAAATATTTATAAACGTATCCAACATGAGAAAATTAGTTCCGATTGGGCTGAGCATAGCCTTTTTTGCCTTTGGGGCATGTAAGTCAGAACCAAAAAACGACCCCAAAAAAGACACCGTTGTGAAAACAGAAAAAACAGAAATTCAAAAAAAAGTTGAGCAATTTGTTGAAGTTGAACTAAGTGCAGACTTATCAACTTTGACTGATAATCAGAAAAAAATGCTTCCGCTCCTTTTTGAAGCTGCCCAAATTATGGATGATTTATTTTGGAAAGAAGCCTACGGCGATAAAGAAAAATTGTTGGCATCGGCAAAAGATGAGCACGAAAAACAATTTTTAATCATCAACTATGGTCCGTGGGAACGTTTGAACGGAAATAAACCATTTATTGAAAGCGCCGGCGAAAAACCTGCTGCTGCTCAATTTTATCCCGCTGATATGAGCGATGACGAGTTCAAAGCATTGGACGACAAGACTAAAGAAAGCCTTTACACGATGATTCGCCGAGGCGAAGACGGAAAATTGAAAGTGGTTTGGTATCATGAATTTTTTAAAGCAGAAATTGATAAAGCTGCCGATTTACTTAAACAAGCAGCAACACTTGCCGAAGATGCCGGATTTAAAAAATATCTCGAACTGCGTGTACAAGCCTTATTGACAGACGATTACTTAAAATCAGACCTCGCTTGGATGGACATGAAAACAAATACCATAGATTTTGTGATAGGGCCGATAGAAAATTACGAAGATGCTTTATACGGTTACAAAGCCGCACATGAAGCCTATATTTTGATAAAAGATAAAGTTTGGAGTGATAAACTTGCACGTTTTGCAAAGTTTTTGCCCGAAATGCAACGAAATTTGCCCGTTCCGGCTAAATATAAACGAGATGCCGTGGGCGGAAATTCGGATTTAGGTGCTTATGATGTCGTTTTTTATGCGGGCGATTGCAATGCCGGCAGCAAGACCATCGCCATCAATCTGCCAAACGACCCGCGAGTTCATGCTGCTAAAGGCAGCCGCAGATTGCAACTGAAAAATGCTATGCGTGCTAAGTTTGATAAAATCTTAGTACCTATCAGTAAGGAACTTATAGCTGATGACCAACAAAAACATATTACTTTTGATGCTTTTTTTGAAAATACAATGTTTCATGAAACGGCACACGGCTTGGGTATTAAAAAAACGGTGAACGGTAAAGGCAGCGTGGACGGTGCTCTAAAGAAACATGCAACAACTATCGAAGAAGGCAAAGCCGACATTCTCGGACTATTTTTGGTTACACAACTTTATGATAAAGGTGAATTTGAAGGTAAAGACCTTATGGACAATTATGTAACATTTATGGCAGGAATTTTCCGTTCGGTGCGTTTCGGCGTATCAAGCTCGCACGGAAAAGCAAATATGTTACGGTTCTATTATTTCCAAGAGCAAGGCGCATTCACAAGGGATGCCGCAACGGGTAAGTATCGTGTGGATTTTGAAAAAATGAAAGCCGCTATGACATCCTTGTCTGAAAAAATATTGATAATACAAGGTGACGGCGATTTTGATGCCGCAGATAAATGGATTGCCGAAAAAGGAAATATCAGCCCGGAACTCCAAAACGACCTCGACCGAGTAAACGCAAAAGGCATACCCGTTGATGTTGTGTTCAAACAAGGTTTGGATGTGCTTACCAAATGAGTTTATATTCTGTTTTCGGTTTAAAGTTGAGAGTTTATAAATCAATGGCGTTTAGTTAAGAACCTTCAAATGGTCGCTGACCTTTGAAACGGTTTAATGACAACCATTTCGATGGTCTTCGACCAATCGAAAGGTTTAAGACTCGTGCTTTACTAAACTGCATTGGTTTATAATGTTTTAATATTTGATAATAAGTAGTATTTGTAAGAAAACGTGTAAATATTTGAACTTATGTAGGTTGTAGTC
>DYOJ01000032.1 GCA_020720705.1 Acetofilamentum sp. | reverse complement strand
AATAAGCGTCCACGCTTTTCTTTTGCCGGCATAACTTCGTAAAGTAGAATTAGTTAAACTTTAAACAAATAAACGATTAAACATATAACCAAAATCATTCTTAATTCGACTTTACGAAGTTAAAGATTTCGGCAAAGTTTGTGCTTAGAATAGTTTAGCGTGGACGCTAAACGCAAATAGAAAATGCGAAAAGCGTCCACGCTTTTCCTTTTCCGGCGTATCTTCGTAAAGTAGAATTAAATACTGAAAATAAACTAATTATAATATATTATTATTTCGAACACAGGTTAAGAGGTATAATAAATTGGAAATCTGTTACAACACGAAGTTGAAAAAAATGCCGAAGTAATAAACTCGGCATTTTTAGTTAATGAAAAAAAGTTTTGTTAGGAATTTAACAAATTGTAAACGACCAAGCCGCTACGCAATTTGGGTTCAAACCATGTAACTTTCGGAGGCATAATCAGGTTGTTATCAGCAATATCCATCAACTGCTGCATCGAAACGGGGAATAAAGCAAACGCAACTTTCATTTCGCCGCTGTCCACACGTTTAGAAAGTTCGCCCAATCCGCGAATTCCTCCAACAAAATCAATGCGGTTTGACGTTCGTAAATCCATGATATTTAAGTGAGGTTCAAGCACTTGCTTGGTTAAAACGGTAACATCTAATACTCCGATTGGGTCTTTTTCATCATAAGTACCCGCTTTTGCAGTAAGTTTATACCACGCTCCGCTCAAATACATCGAAAACTCGTGTAATTTTGTAGGTTTAAATTCATTTTGCATTTTTTCAACCTCAAAACTTGTTTCTAATTTTTCAATAAAATCGGCATCCGATGCTCCGTTCAAATCTTTTACAACGCGGTTGTAATCAATAATTGTGAGCTGGCTTGCAGGAAAATTTACAGACAAAAAGAAATTGTAAGGCTCAGTTCCGGTATGTTTCGGATTGTTTTTTTTTCGTTCTCCCCCAACAAGCGCGGCAGCTGCAGTTCGGTGGTGTCCGTCCGCAACATACAGACATTCAATCTCTTCACTGAATATTCTTTGGATTTCAGATACTGTAGAACTGTCAGTAATTGTCCACAAAGTATGCCCTACACCGTCTGAGGTTACAAAATCATTAATCGGAGTTCCGGCAATGGTTTCTTTAACAATGGCATCAATTTTCGCATTGTCTTTGTAGGCAAAAAACACCGGACCTGCGTTGATATTTGAAACGCGAACGTGGTTCATTCGGTCTTCTTCCTTGTCGGGGCGGGTGAGTTCGTGCTTTTTGATTTTGCCCGTCATATAATCTTCAACTGCAGCCGCGCCGACCAATCCGTATTGGCGTTTGCCAAACATGGTTTGTGCATAAACGTAGTAAGACGCGGTAGCATCCTGAATAAAAACACCTTCGGCACAGAAGCGGTCAAAATTTGCTTTTGCGGTTTCGTACACAATTTGCGAATGAATATCTGTTTCACGCGGCAAATCTATTTCCGGCTTATTGATGTGATAAAACGAAATCGGATTCCCTTCAGCTTCAACTCGAGCTTCTTCGGAATTCAGAACATCATAAGGGCGAGCCGCAACTTGCTGTGCGACTTCGGGTTTCGGGCGATAGCCCTTGAATGGTTTTAATATTGACATTTTTTATAGATTTAAGATTTAAGATATGAGACATCAGACAATAAAAAAATCTAAGGTCTAATATACTATAATCGGTAACAGATTTTGATTGGACATTAGTTCTACTTTACGAAGTTATGCCGGCAAAAGAAAAGCGTGGACGCTTATTGCATTTTCTATTTGCGTTTAGCGTCCACGCTAAACTATTCTAAGCACAAACTTTGCCGAAATCTTTAACTTCGTAAAGTCGAATTAGTCAATAGTCATTAGGAAATACGGTGGAAATTCTGTTGAAATTCTGTTGAAAATCATTGTAAATTAAACGATTAAACAAATAAACGTATAAACTGAACAGTTATTTTAAATTAATCATTATCCGTTTATACTGCATGTAAACTCTCAGCCGTAAACAGTCTATCTGTAATCTAATATCTAAATTTAATTTACTCTAAACGTTTCGTCTCCGTTTTCAAAGAAATTGACGATTTGACGGGCTGCTGCAACACCTGCGTTTATATTTGCTTCTCCGGTTTCTGCACCCATCTTTTTAGGGGTGAAAAATACTCGATTTGCAAATTTCTCACTAAATTCTGCTTTTTTGCTCGGTTCAATGTCAGATAAGTATCGAAAATCCGGACGTTCTTCCATGATTTTCAATAAATCGTCTTCATGAATAACTTCTTTTCGGGCAGTGTTCACGAGGGTTGCTCCGTGTGGCATCATATTTAACAAGTTGTAATTTATGGATGCTTTGGTTTCAGTGTTTGCAGGGATATGCAATGAGATGTATTGACACATCGAGTAGAGTTCCTCGACAGAGTCTAAGGCTTTAACACCTTCTTTTTCAATGACTTCTTTTGGAACAAACGCATCGAACGCATAAACATCCATGCCGAAACCCAGAGCAATTCGGGCAACAAATTTACCGACATTTCCAAAGGCATGGATTCCGAGTTTTTTGCAACGCAATTCAGCACCTGTTCCCGAATTCAAGCGATTTCGATTCATAAACAACATCATTCCGAACGCAAGTTCGGCAACGGCATTGGAATTTTGTCCCGGCGTGTTCATGACGATAACGCCGGTTTCGGTTGCCGCGCTCAAATCAACATTGTCGTATCCGGCACCCGCGCGAACGACTATTTTTAGGCGATTGCCGGCACGAAGCACTTGGGCATCAACCTTATCGCTTCGTATGATTAAAGCATCAGTATTTTGAGCTGCCTCAACAAGTTGCTGATGTTCGGTATATTTCTCAAGAAGTGCCAATTCAAAATCAGCATCTGCAATAATGTCTCTGATTTTATCAACTGCCTCTTTTGCAAAAGGCTTATCGGTGGCTACGGTAACTTTTTTCATGACTTATTATTTTAATTATCAAGAATTTAGTATAAAGTATTGAGTATTGAGTATTGAATATTGAGTATTGAGTATTGTGTATTGAGTAGTTAGTATTTAGATTTTTTTGTAAGAAATATACTATCATCGGGGATAGGTTGAGATTTCGATTTACAGTAATTAGCTAATAATCTATGACTTGTGTATATTTAAACTCTCAACTTTAAGCTGTAAACAGAATACTTGTTACTCACTACTCACTACTTACGACACACTATTTTTTTCTATTTTCAAAATCCTTCATAGCATTAACCAGCGCGTTTACACTTTCAATTCCGAGTGCATTGTAAAGAGATGCGCGGAAACCTCCGACTGAGCGGTGCCCTTTTAATCCGACCATGCCGAGTGTTTTAGTGTATGCCATAAATTCTTCTTCCAGATGTTTGTATTCATCATTCATAATAAAACATACACTCATTATTGAGCGGTCTTCGATGGCAACAGTGCCTTTGAACAATGGATTACGGTCAATTTCAGCGTAAAGCGTGTCTGCCTTTTCGTTGTTTCGTTTGAGCATACCTTCTGTTCCTCCGTTTGCTTTAATCCATTTGAGTGTTTCGAGCGCAGTGAAAATAGGGATAACGGGAGGTGTGTTGAACATCGAATTTTCTTTTGTATGCGTTCTGTAATCCAACATTGTAGGTATTTTTCTGTCTGTTTTGCCCAAAATTTCATCTTTGACAATCACAAATGTAACACCCGCGGGAGCAAGATTTTTTTGCGCACCACCATATATAAGGTCGTATTTCGACACATCTACCGGACGGCTGAAAATATCCGAAGACATATCGGCAACCACAGGAATTCCGTAGGTTTCATCGGTGCGATATTCTGTTCCGTAAATGGTGTTATTTGTTGTAATGTGGATGTAATCAGCATCTTGCGGAACGTTGAAGTTTTTCGGCAAAGAGAAATAATCCGGATTTTTAATTTCGACAACTTCGCCGAACAATTTAGCTTCTTTCATAGCTTTGTTAGCCCACGTTCCGGTGTTTACATACACGGCTTTCGATTTCATTAAATTGAATGGCACCATTGCGAATTGTAAACTTGCGCCGCCGCCGAGAAAAATCACAGAATACCCTTCGGGGATATTTAAAATTTCTTTAAACAAAGCAACGGCATCGTTCATTACAGCATCAAATTCTTTGCTTCGGTGTGAGATTGAAGCCAGAGAAATGCCTGTTCCGGCAAAATTTTTGAGTGCTTCGATGGTTGAATCTATCGCCTCCTGCGGTAAAATAGAAGGACCGGCGAAAAAATTATGTTTTTGCATAAAATATGGTTTTTTAAAACGTTATATATTAACTTTGTGAGATATTTTAATGTCTGCAAAATTGCTAAAAAAAATCGTATTTTCGGGCAGATATTACAGTGATTTTTATCAGTTATTGAACATTTTTATTTTAAATTGTTAAGTATGAAAAATCTATTTCTAACGCTCTTATTGATAATATTTTATATAACAATAATTTCGGCTCAGAGTCAAATTATTTTTACTCAGGATAAGACTGAATCTTTTTTAATTGAGCACACTGCCGGACAAAGTCCGATAACGGATGCAATTATTGCAAAACTTGCTCAGGGTAACAATATGAGTGCTTCTGCATTGGACATCACATTCACGCTATCGCAAAAATTAAGAATCTCACGTCGAGACAAAATTCAAACCCTGACTGCCGAGTTGTCAAATTTTGACTTTGACGGGCGCAAAAATTACAAATCATTTTCGGCGGAGAATTATTTATTGCCCGGTTTGATAAATTTCAAACTAAAATGGTATCGCGGAAATCAAGAACTTGCAATTCATACGTTTACAAATGTTTCGATTGAAGGTAATCCTGTTGAAATTGCCCGCGTTACCGAGGTTGATTCCATTGGCGGAAACAATTATAAAATTGTACTTTCAAACATCGTTTTTTCATACACTCAGGCAAATAAAATTGAGTTTGAGAAATTTACATCTCAAGTAGATGAATATTACAAAAAAAGCAACGAAACGAAGTTGCAAATGCAACAAATTGAAGGTATTGATGCAAACGAACAATATCTGAAACGACTTGACAATCTGAATATCCTGTACGATTATCGAACAAAAGTTCAAAAAGCCCTTGATTTTGCCGAGAGCGTAAAAAATGCTGATTTTTATGTTTCACTCCCGATAGACCGCAACGACCCGGAAAGTCTAAAGGCAAATTTGGATAGACTCTCCCTACACGCAAACAATGTTTACACGGCTTGCGATAACATTATTCGTAATCTTGATGCTGTTTATTACGAGCGCGGAATGGACATGCTCGCTGCTCGACAACCGGAACGAGCCGACTATTTTTTTAATCAAGCTATTGAAGTGAATCCGACTTTTGCGCCGGCACATTTCCAGCTTGCACGCCTATACTACAACGGTGGAATGGTGGATCGTGCCGTGCAAAAACTGTTTGAAGTGCGCGGTATGACACCTGATTATCAAACCAAAGCGCAAGCAGATGAGCTGATGCAGGGAATTTACAATGAGATGCTTTTGGATGCAACCGGTTTGAACAATCAAGGCAGATACGACGATGCGCTTGCTGTGCTCGACCGAGCGCGAGAAATTTGTCAAAAATGGAAAGAGGTGCTTTGTCGAAACACGATGGATGATGAAACGGCTCGTGCTTTAAACGGAAAATATGACAACATTCTGCGTGATTGCGACACAAAAATCAGCCAAAATAAATTGAAAGAAGCAGAGGATTTAATTCAAGCTGCGCTGAATTTTAAAGCTGCAAATCAGCCCTTTATTCCAAGTGATAAACGGATGTCGGATAGGATTAATAATCTGTATTTCAAATATTTAGACTTAGGAGATGCCGACCTTAACGCGAAAAAATTTCAAACGGCAATCGGGTTTTATGAACAAGCCGAGAGGGTTTGCACGACGTATCGTGAAATAGAATGTACGGACGATTTCAAAGACGGTTTATTCAAAGCCCGAACCGGAATCTATTATCAAACCATTGACAATGCAGAAGCTGCTTATCTTGCCAAAGATTACGCAAAAGCCGAACGCACATTGAATGAGGCAATTGCTTATCGTCAAAAATTTACACTAAACAAAGACAGTTCAGAAGAAACACTGTTTTTAAAAATTAAACAAGCTGTGTATGACGATTATATTGCAAAAGGGAAAAGTTTGAACACGGTTAAAAATTTTGCCGATGCACTTTCTAATTTTTCTTTTGCAAAAAAAATCGAGGACAATTATTCCGTGCGAAAGAATCCGGCTCTCGGAGGATATATCAACTCGGCGGCACAGGATTATTGTCTGCAATTGACCGCCGAAGGCTTACGCTATGTGGATGTCAATAACTTGCCGCAAGCTCGTTCAAAATATTCGCAAGCTAAAAGTATCTCAACAGATTACGGATTGACAGGGAACAAAACGATTGAACGTGAATTTGCAAAACTCAAAGACCGTATTTTTGCCCAAGAATGTATCAACGCTCAAAACGAGTATGACAGACTTTACCGCGAAGCACTTGCAAAAATTAATGTAAAGGCGTTTCCCGAAGCTGAACGTTTACTGATAGATGCTCAAAATCATGTTGTTGCAAATGCTGATTGTGAAATAAGCTCAAAATCAGCCGCAGATAAACAAACAGAAATTGCTCAAGCGGCAAATTATATGAATCAAATTATAAATGTGGACAGCCAACTGAACAACCGTAATTATCGTCCGACCATAGAATTATATCTTGCTGCCGCAGAATATTTTGCAAAAAATAATGTTGCTCGTTTTGGTTTAAAATGTGATGATTTATATACGTTTATCATTTCAAAATCAGCAGATTTCATCAATTACGGAGCAAGTTATTATATTGAGTTGAAAGACTACGACAAATCATTGTCTTTGTTAAAAATATTAGCCACAAAGGGTTACAATAAGAATTACACTAAGACCAATCAAACCCAACTTGCGGCGGCGTATGCAAGCCGAGATTACGGACAAAATCCGGGAAGCGCGTATAAAACAAACATTATCAGTTATGTAGGTGAGGACAAATATTTCAAGCAATTTTCAAAATCTTACAAAAAACAATGGAAGAAATTAGATTAATTTTATGAAATCAATCGTAATATTTTTAGTATTTTGCATAAGTGCAACTTCTATTATTGCACAAAACTCTGATAGCCGACATGTCTGGATTTATTTCACAGACAAAGGCGATAATATCGAACAAAAAATTTCGGACATTGAAAAAACTTTGCCCGAAAACGCACTGAAACGGCGAGCAAAATTACTTAAAGCCGGAAATTTAGCGGATTACTACGATGTGCCGGTCGAGCAACTGTATATTGATTCATTGCTGTCGGCGGTTTCAAAAGTACATACGGTATCTCGTTGGCTCAATGCTGTTTCGGCAGAAGTTTCGGCTCAAAATCTCATCGAAATTCAACAATGGTCTTTTGTAAAAGATGTTAAAAATGTACATTCTTTGTCAAGAGCAAATTCTGAAATTTCTGTTTTTGAATATACTGTAAATTACTTTAAATCAGAGACATATACAGATTTTGATTACGGACAATCCTTCGGACAACTTAACATGATTGAAGCGACAAAGTTGCATGAGTTAGGATATACGGGGCAGGGGGTACGAGTTGCGGTTATGGATGCCGGTTTTAACAATTTAGAACACGAAGCATTTGCGGGCTTGGATATTCAGGCTATGTATGATTTTGTCAATAACGATGAAAATGTTGATGATGAAGATGACCTTGGTTACGGCGGGCATGGAACGAAAACACTGAGCGCGCTTGCTGCATTCAAAGAAGGCTATTTGATTGGACCGGCGTTTGGTGCAAGTTTTTTCTTGGCAAAAACTGAAAATTCTTATACAGAAACTCCTGTTGAAGAAAATAATTGGGTTGCTGCGCTCGAATGGGCTGAGTATATGCCGGGCGGCGGTCCGGATGTAACTTCTACATCCTTAGGTTATTTCATTTATGATGATCCTTATGAAAATTACTATACCTATGATGATATGGACGGAAATACGACAGTTATAACAATCGCATCGGATATTGCTGCTGCAAAAGGTATTCTGGTTGTAAATTCTGCCGGAAATTATGGTTCTCAACCGCGCACAATATCTGCTCCTGCCGATGGCGACAGTGTGCTTACCGTTGGGGCAGTAGATATGAATGAGCTTATTACGGGTTTCAGTTCGCGCGGTCCGACTGCTGACGATGACCGTATCAAACCGGATGTTTGTGCACAAGGTTCAACTGTGTTTTTGGCTGATGTTGTTGAAAACAATTACACTACAGGTGCAGGAACATCGTTTTCATGTCCGCTGACGGCGGGGGTTGCCGCGCTATTGGTGCAAGCCTTCCCCAATGCAAGTAATATGGATATTATACATGCTTTGAAAATAACCGCTTCGCAGGCTGAAAATCCGAACAATGATTATGGTTGGGGAATAATACGTGCGCAAAAAGCATTTACTTTTTTACAGAACAATTTTTCCGAACCAATTGATATACAACAAGTTTACGTGTTTCCTAATCCGACTTCGGGTTACCTGAAGTTTTCCGAAATCATGCTGGGTATGTCCTATACAATCACGAATGTAATCGGTCAAACTGTAAGGCAATCCGTTGTTAACGAATACTTTAGCATTGATATTTCAGAATTTGATTCGGGAATTTATATACTGAATTTTCAAAACGGACAGACTACCGAACATGTCAAAGTTATAAAATACTGATTATCTTAGTATTTTCAATATTCTGTCGAAACGAATTGCACCGTCAAAGAGTCCGACTTCCGGGTCTTGGTCTATTGCCATCCAAATCATTAACGGAGTTCCGACAATGTGGTCTTCGGGAACATAGCCCCAATATCGTGAATCGGCTGAACTGTGTCGGTTATCACCCATCATAAAATAATAGTTCATTTTGAAGGTGTATGTATCTGTTTCTTTGTCGTTTATAAAAATTTTTCCGTCTTTTATCACCAATTTGTTTTTTTCATAACTTTCTATAATACGATGGTAGAAAGCAATATTTTTGGTGTCAAGTTTTATGGTAACGCCGGCTTTCGGCATCCAAATCGGTCCGTAATTATCTTTGTTCCACTCATAATGCTCGCTGTACGGAAATATCTCACTAACAGAATATTGGTCGGTTTCTGATTCGGTACGCACAATTGAATCCACACTTTTGAAGGCGCGAACTTTCTCTAATTCTTCCAAATTCATAACCAAGTTATACAAGGTTTCATCGCTTTGTATGTGAATATCTTCTTGACTGAGACCAAGTTTTCGGAGATTTTCTTTATTGATACGTTTGTTTGTATAAACTCGATATTCATATTGCACATCATCTTTCATTTCTTCGGGTTTTCCGTTTATAAATACGTTTCCGTGTATGACTTGGAGCGTATCGCCCGGAGTTCCGATGCATCTTTTTACATAATTTTCTTGCTTGTCAATCGGGCGTTCTGCGATTGTATATCTCGACCTCACAAATTTTCGTCCTGTTGCATAATATGATGCGTCTGTCTGCAGGGGGCGACCATTTTTTTTGTCGTCCAATTTCATTTGCAGGGCTTGCATGCGCACGATTTGGTAATAATCCGGATTTTGTTGTTCTACACAGACAGTATCACCGGTGGGGAAATTAAATACCACAATATCATTGCGTTTAATTTCGGCTAACCCGGCGAGGCGTTTATACGGACTTTCAATTGCAGTAGAAAACGGTTGCTTATTGGTAGTTCCCGGCATGGTATGGTGCGTAAACGGAATGGACAGCGGGGTGATAGGCATGCGAGGACCGTAGCTGTATTTGCTCACAAACAAATAATCGCCCACCAATAAATTACCTTCCATGGACGAGGTTGGTATCATGTAGGCTTCGATGATAAACATCCGAATTATGGTAGCGGCGATAACGGCAAATACAATTGCATCAATCCATTCGACAAGTTTTGATTTTTTTGTTGCATTTCGTTTTTTCCAAAAAGTCCAATTTACTTTCTGAGAAACGTAAAAATCATAAATAACAGGTAGTAAAAGCAGTAGCCACCAACTGCCTATCCATAAGACAAACAATATAAAGACCACAGCCCAGAAAGCGAATTTGAAATATTTATTTTTAAAAAAATCGCGCACCGGACGCTTTTTGAGTTCTTCAGACATCGTATTTGAATTGAATTTTCGACAAAGATATAAATTTCGGCAAAACTTATGCTAAAAGATAGGTTTCTTAGTTATTTTTTTGATTTTTTAATACTCTGTATCAGTTCTACTTTGCCTGAAATTCTCCGTTTTTGATAATAAATTCAGTATCCCCGATTTTTATGGTTTGTCCTTCTTTCATATCCACCAACGACATAATGTCCTCTTCAATCGTATGCAACGAGCCGCCTGTGCTGTATGCCAGATTCAAATATTGGATGTTTACATGGGAGCGAGCTCCGCATAATACTACTTTCACGGGTTTTTTGAGTTGCTCTATCAGTTCTATATCTCGCATATCCGAGCTGTTGTCTGCAATGAGGACGACTGTTTCTTGTTTCGGGAATTTTTTGGTTCCGAAAATTAAGGCTTCAACATCATTTTCTTGGGCATCACCGCCCGAACCTGCATCAATCGTGCGTACGGCTGTAATCAGAACACTGTCAATATTAGCATGTTCCGTGAAGTAGATGCCGCCTGTTTTTCCGATTATTTTTTTTTCGTCAGGTGTTGTGTTGCCGTCATTAAAAAACACAAAACGCTGATTTTTCTTTTTGTCAATATTCAAATGATACCACAGCAAGAGTTCTGCTATGTAAGGCGACATGCTACCGGTAAAATCACTGACAATCAGCATATTATCCCATTCGGAATTTCGACTGAATATTTTTAATATCGTTGAATCCGACAGTATTTCTTTGCCGGCGATAACATTTTCAAAATAGGTTTTTTTACTGTCGGCATATTCCCAACGCGGTGCATTTCTGTATATTACGGAAACTCCGTGATAAAAATTGAACACAGTTTTGGAGTCGGCTCCGGTTTGTTTGATGAGTTCAAATTTAATATCTTTGTCGTCAAATAAAAACGGAGCAGTCATGTACAAACTGAGCAATCTTTGCTTGTTGAGGATACTCATATCCGAATCTTTAGGATAATCAGTATAAATTAACTGAACCTTTTCGATGTATTTGCCTTTTATTTTTTCCGCAGTTTTGGGGTTGAAGATTTTATAACCGGAATACGACATGTCCAAAAAAATACGCTTGCTGTCAATAATTTTTTCGGGCTTATATTTTTCAGTTACAATAGTATCGGCTGTAACCGTGAGGGTTAGGAAGGCTTGCGAATACACTGTTGAAAATAGAGCAGTTGTCAGAAAAAGGCTAAGTAGTAATTTCATTGTTAAAATTTTAATAGATTATCCATTGTTAAAAAGCCATCGTTTTTTAGGGCAAATTCAGCAGCAATGACTGCTCCGAGAGCTAAACTTTCTCGGCTTTTTAGTTCGTGTTTAATTTGAATGATGTCTGTTTCAGATTCATAAGTAACTGAATGAATACCAAATACAGTGCCTTCTCGTAGGGCTGATATTTTAATTTCGTCCTTGCGAGGCTCCGGAGAAAGTGTCCACGATTTTTTAGCCGCTGAAATATTCGTAATATCATTTGCCAATTTTATGGCTGTCCCGCTCGGAGCATCTAATTTTTGGGTATGATGTGTTTCCGAAATTTCTACATTAAAGTCGGGGTTGGGGGACATCAAATTGGCAAGTAAAGTGTTTACTTTGAAAAATAAATTTACGCCGATACTGAAATTCGGTGCGTAAAACAAAGTTTTATGCTCTGTTTTGCAAACTTGTTGAATTTCAGGCAGTTTATCAGTCCACCCCGTAGTCCCGCAGACAACTTTCAAGTTGGCATCAAAGCAACGATAGATGTTTCGGACGGCGCTTTCGGGTGTAGTAAATTCAATCGCAACCTCAGCCGATGCCAATAAATGACTGTCAAGCGACGGCATGAGTTCGTCAATTATCAATTGTATGGAATGACCGCGTTTGAGTGCAATTTGCTCAATCGTTTTACCCATTTTGCCATATCCGATAAGTGCAATTTTCATTTTATTCTTTCATTTTGAAAAAAAAATCACCATTAATGTATTTATTTTCTGATTTTTAGGAAAGTTTACGGATTCAAAATTAAAAAATCTTTGTTTTCTGACTGTTCACAAAGAAAATTAATTATATTTACAAAATTAAAAAAAAATGTCTTAATATAAGCATGTTTTAAAAACATTTTAAAAACTACGAATTGCAAAAATATTTCGTCAAAAATAAAATAAATATCACCAAAAAATTTTGCGTTTTAAAAAAAAGTATATTTTTGCATTAAGATAATTCAATATCTGTAATTGTTTGTTTATGGAAGAAAATATGCAAAACACTCACGATTCGAGCCATACTCCTGCTGTTCGATACGAAGCTCGGTTAATAGATTTGGATACAGTAATCCGCAAACAGGAGAACAAGATGGTGCGTAATTTACCACAGTTTGTCATAAATTTAATTAAACGAATTGTTCGACAAAAATCTCTTAATAAATTGATTATCAATAACAGAGAAAAATTTGGGGTAGAATTTGTCGAAGCATGTATGACAGATAATAATACAACTTTTGATGTGAGAGGGTTGGAGAGTATCCCGGAAAACGGTCGCTATATTTTTGTCAGCAATCACCCGCTTGGAGCTGCCGATTACGGTTCGCTTGCCGTTACATTGAGCAAACGTTTTCAAAAATTAAAGGTTCTGGCAAACGAAGTGCTGACGTATGTGGACAATTTCAGAGGTTTATTTTTGCCTGTCAGCGTGTTCGGAAAAACATCCGAAAAATCGAAGGAAGCAATTGAGGAGGCAATGTCATCTGCTGATACACAGGTGCTTACATTTCCGGCAGGTACAGTTTCACGCAAATATAAAGGCAAAGTTATAGATTCCGAGTGGCATCGCAGTTTTATACGAAATGCGATAGAACATAAACGCGAGATTATTCCTATTTATGTAGATGCCGTAAATTCACGACTGTTTTATTTTGTTTCCGGGTTGCGTAAATCCCTAAGAATCAAGTTAAATATTGAAGTGTTTATGATTCCTGCCGAATTTTTTAAGAAAAAAAATAAAACCATTCCTGTTTACGTCGGAAAACCGATACCCGCAAGCACTTTTGACGATTCAAAAACGCATCTTGAGTGGGCGCAGTTTGTAAAGGAACATGTTTATCAATTGAAAAATCAGTATATTTAAACTCAATACTACGTAAGATTTTGGTATTTAGATTTAGATATCAGATTCAATTTGCTGAATTTCAATTAGTTACATCGTGTTTTCTTAACTGAGATATTTTCAAATCTAATTTACAATAAATCAATATCTTACAAAAAATATTAACTTTAAATCCTCAACCTTAAACAGTATAAAAACACTTCTGTCTGAAACAACTCTTGTTTCTTGTTCTTCAATTTCTAAATTTTGAATATCATAATATGGCAAATATCGGACAATATAATTCGTTGATAGTAAATAGGTTTGTGGATTTCGGTGCCTATTTGGACGGAGGCGTTCACGGAGAAATACTGATGCCGAAAAAATATTTGCCGCAACCTTGCGCTGAGGGCGATACCGTTTTGGCTTTTGTTTACACCGACAGTGAAGACCGTTTGGTTGCCACAACTGAAACTCCCGCCGCACAAGTCGGACAGTGTGCACACTTAAAAGTTGCAGCCGTAACAACGGTAGGTGCATTTTTAGAGTGGGGTTTACTGAAAGATTTGTTTGTTCCGTATCAGCAACAAAAATTGAAAATGGAAAAGGGTAGGTGGTACACAGTTTACATTTACCTCGATAAATTGACAAACAGGATTGCAGCATCAGCAAAAATTGAGGATTTTTTGGATACCACGCCGCCACTGTTTGCTCCGAATGAAGCCGTTGATTTATTGGTTTACGAACAAACTGATTTGGGGTACAAAGCTGTTATCAATCACACACATACAGGACTTTTGTATGCCAACGAAATCTTCCGTACTTTGCGTATCGGGCAGCATGTTCAAGGATTTGTGAAAAAGGTTCGGGAGGATGAACGGATTGATATTGCACTCCAAAAACAAGGTTTTATCGGCATGGACGATGTGAGTAAATCTGTTTTAAATGCACTTAACAAGTCGGACGGGTTTTTGGCGCTGACCGATAATTCGACACCCGAAAGTATTTATTTGGCTTTGGGTATCAGTA
>DYOJ01000526.1 GCA_020720705.1 Acetofilamentum sp. | reverse complement strand
AAAGACAAAATTCCCGTAAATATTTTTAACGGACAATTTGAAGTGGATTTAGGCGAAGTATTTGAGGATGAGGAGTTTGAGAAGAATTAGTTTTAGAAAAATTTGTAAATAATCTAAACAAAATATCATTGCAATATGAACGTAAGAGAGTATCTAAATTTTGAAAAAGAATATTTTGAAATTAATCGGGAAGAGCGGAATTATGCGGCTATTTTTTATCATACATTGTTGATAAATAATAACTTGACTAAATTTTTCGAATTTCTTGAATACGATAAGTCTTTAAACTTGGAAGAAGTATCAATCTATTTTGAATACTCATTTTTGAGAGATTTATGGGCAGAAATAAAGGAGGCAGACAGAGATAAAACAAATAAAAAGAAACGAGATTTCATTCTTAATTTTCTTAATATCAAGAATAAAGAGTCATTAAATTCATGTTCTGTCATTGAATTTAATGAATATTTTGGTGCTGTTCCAAAACCTTCGCACGATTATATCCAAAGTCCGAGTAATTGGAGCATAAAAAAATACAACGAAAACATTAAAGACAATACTGATTTTCTGAACATAACAAAATTCAAATGGTGTTTCAACGCAAAACCGGATATTGTGCTACATACTTCAAAAGCCACAGCAATTTGCATCGAAGCCAAATACGAAAGCGGAGAAGGTCTTTATCCTTCTAAACCTGATGAGATTGAAACATTTAATAAACGTGGACTAAAAAAAGTAGCCCAAACTGAATTACAAAAAATGATTTTGGAAGATTTATTAGGTTATGATACAAAATTTTACTATCTCGTTAAAAATAAAACAGTTGAATCTACAAGTGCAGAAACAATAACTTGGAAAGAAATTTTCAGTCAATTTGATTTGACAAATTGTCCTATATTTATCATAAAATGGATTGAGGCAATAAAATAATTTACAAATCATCACATCACCAAATTATCTAATCATCAAATCATCAAATCAAAATACCATGTCGATACTTATTAAAAACGGAAGAATTGTAACGGCGACCGACGATTATGTTGCCGATATTTATATTGAAAACGAAACCGTAGCGCAAATCGGTAAGAATCTGAATGTCAGTGCGGATGAAGTCATTGACGCGACAGGAAAACTCGTGTTTCCGGGCGGAATAGACCCGCATGTGCATTTGGAAATGCCGTTTATGGGTTCGTTTTCGAGCGACAATTACGAAACCGGAACGCTTGCGGCAATGCACGGAGGCACAACGACCGTGATTGATTTCGTCATCCAATCGCGCGGCGAATCGCTCCGCAAAGCGTTGGACGAGTGGCACGGACGCGCAAAAAACAATTGCTACGGCGATTATGCCTTCCATATTGCGGTTACGGATTTTAATGAAAATACAAAAGCCGAAATCAAAGAAATGGTTGAAAATGAAGGCATTACTTCGTTTAAAACTTTCATGGCTTACAAAAACTCGCTCATGATTGACGACAAACAAATGGTCGGACTCATGGAGGAAGTGAAAAAATACGACGGCATCGTAACCACTCACGCCACAAACGGCGAAGTGATTGATTACTTGGTTGCTAAGAACCTCAAAGCCGGAAATACGTCGCCGCTTTACCACTATTTGTCGCAACCGGAAATTACGGAAAGCGAGGCTACGGGGCGATTTGTGGACATGGCGCATCAAACCGGCGTAAACTCGTATGTGGTGCACATGACCAGCGCGGATGCCGTGGACAAAGTGCGCATGACCGCCCGAAGAAATCAAAAAGTATTTGCCGAAACTTGCGTGCAATATTTAGTTTTGGATGCATCGGTTTACGAAAAAGGCATCGAAAGTGCCAAATGGGTGATGAGTCCGCCGATACGCGAAAAGAAAGACCAAACAGCGTTGTGGACTGCTGTAAATCAAGGTGTTATCCAAACTGTAGCAACAGACCATTGTCCGTTTATGTGGGACGAAAAATTGCGCGGCAAAGACGATTTCTCGAAAATTCCGAACGGCGCGCCCGGCATCGAACATCGCTTGGATTTGATGTATTCCGAAGGTGTTGCCAAACATAAAATCACGCTCAATAAGTTTGTAGATTTGACTTCAACTTCATCGGCAAAAATTTTCGGTATGTTCCCGCAAAAAGGCACAATTGCCGTGGGTTCAGACGCGGATATTGTGATTTTCGACACCGAAAAAAAACATACCATTTCGGCTCAAACACACCATCATCATTGCGATTATTCGGCGTACGAAGGACACGAACTTACCGGAAAATGCGAAACCGTCATCATCCGCGGAAAAGTATCTATCCAAAATGATAAAGTATTGATAAACAAAGGTTACGGAAAGTATATTAAACGAAATAAAGCACCGAGAATTGTTTAACAGTAAACAGTTATCAGTGAACAGTTAAGCCGTTTCTACAAATT
>DYOJ01000525.1 GCA_020720705.1 Acetofilamentum sp. | reverse complement strand
TAAGTAAAGAAACGGAACATTGATAACGCTGATTTTCAAACGCTGATAAAACGGATTTTTTCAACGAAAATCCGCGTTACATGACATAACATTCAATTAAAAAATAGTCTATAATTTACATGATATCAAATATTTACAGTTTTCTTACAAACACTGTGATACTTTACTGTCTCGTTTAACTTTGAACTGTTTTTTTATTCATCTCCGAAAAATCTGTTTACTTCCGATTCAAACGCCCTGTCCACAGCTTTGCCGTCTCTGGTTTTTGCCAAACCTCCGCCGGCAGTTTCTTTGAAATCGTGGTGTAATTTGTCTCCGACTTCTTTCATTGTCAGCACAACTTCGTCTGGCGAAACAAAGGACCGCACACCGCTCAACGCCATCTGTGCTGCACTTAGGGCAACGGTCGCAAAAATTCCGTTTCGTTTCACGCAGGGCACTTCAACCAAGCCGGCAACGGGGTCGCAAATTAATCCGAGTGAGTTTTTTATTGCTAAAATGAAAGCTTGGACAATTTGTTCGGAATCGCCGTCCTCCAAATAGGTGATTGCAGATGCCGCCATGGCAGCTCCTACGCCAATTTCTGCTTGACAGCCGTAATCCGCCCCTGCCGTTGTAACATCGTTGAACATGATCATTCCTAAAAATCCGGAGACTAAGATGGATTCGAGCAACTTTTGTCTGGGTGGTTTTTCAAATTCAGAATATGCCTGCAAAACGCCGGGCAAAATACCGCATGAGCCTGCAGTCGGAGCAGCTACAACCACTCCGCATTTGGCATTTACTTCGTTAACGGCTACGGCATAAGTGGTTGCACGTCCGTAAATATTGTCAAACAGACTGTGGTTTTTTGTATATTTATGAAGTTTTGAGGCGTCTTTCCCTGTCAATTTCAACAGTGATAATTCCTTACTTTTGATACCTTTTTTAACGGCAGCTTTCATGATGCGCCATAGCTCGGCAGTTTTTAACAAGTTTTCATCTGCATTTGTTCCCTGCATGTTATATTCAACATCAAAAATGGTTTGCATCAATGTTATACCTTCATTTTTCAGATAACTCAGTAATTCTTCAAACGAATTGTAAGGCATATTGTAGTGTGATTTCTGCAATTTTGACAAACTTAAAATCGGAGCTATCGGAACTGCAGCGTCCACTTTTCCGGCATCTGTTCCGGTGATAATGTTTCCGTTGTGATAATAATATTGTTCTCTTCCCGTGAGCGGATGTTCGAGGCGCGTATCCATGTAACGCACTTCTACATTGCCTCCACCTATGGAAAAACCTGTGATAGTGTAAGTTAAAGTGTCTGTTTCTACAATAATTTCAGCAATATTATTATTTGATTCGTTTTTATACTTTTGTTCTTGCTCGAGTGTTCCTCTTTTGTAGCCTGCAAATTTTGCTGTGAATGTTCCAAAATTGATTCCGTGTTCGAGCAAAAATGAAGGGTCTCCGTGTTGCAACATTTGCGGATGGTCGGGTGGGAGTCCGCACAGCCCGCCTCCGAGTGCCGAAGGTGTATAGTGTCCGGGACCTGTATCACGAAACGATGCTAATAATCTGACAGTTATACTTTTAACCGGAGATTTTTCAAACGTTGCTCTGGCGGATATTATACTGCGTGCAATTTGTCCGATTTTATTTGCTCCTGCCGTATGTGAACTTGACGGACCAACCATTGCCGGTCCTACAATATCAAACACACTCATCGGCTTGATATACCGATGCAGATAACGCTCAAAATCGTTGTTCAGTGAACGTATCTCACTATCTTTCAATTCTTTATCAATGATACTTTTTATGATATACAGCGATTTTATTTTCTTATCTTTGGCTTTGATATACCACAATTCGGTATAAACAGGAAAAATATTGTGTTTTTTGAAGGTCTCGGTAACATTTGTGATAACCGTGCTTTTTGCGGAATTTATACTTTGGACAGTTACGACTGTTTGTCCGTTTAATAACTCGGAATTAAATAAAAATCCTTTTTCGGAAGCGTTCATTGTGCCGATACTTTCCGAAATATCAGGAATTTCAACTTGTGCTTGTGTGGAAGAAGTAATGTCATTGTAAAAAACTGTAATCATGTAATTTTCAGTCGGATTACTGACAATTCGATAAAGCGTGTAAGGCTGATATTTATACGGATTCAGCGACAAAAGTGTTTTTCCTAAGCGTGCGATGTTAAACTCATGCAAAATACATTCTTCTAACTCTTCTTTGTGCCGAAAAATTTTTTCGGATTGTTTTTTCTGAATTCTGTCTTCAACAATCGTCTGACAATAGTGAATTTCGGATTTTTTAAAATAATCACGCACAAAATAATCTGAATTTGAAACCATATCCGTTTTATATTTTTTTGATATACCGGCATAAATTGTGCCATGATACGTCAGTTGAGTAAATAG
>DYOJ01000524.1 GCA_020720705.1 Acetofilamentum sp. | reverse complement strand
AACCTTAAACAGTTAATGTTAAAATTGTTCGTCAAAAAAAATAGTGCTTATGTTTGGTTTTTGTATTTTTGGAGTTTCAAAAAAAAATTGATGAAGCAAAAATTTTCGATAATAACACTTATATTTTGTATTTGTTTTGCTCAAAAAGGGTTTAATCAAAACAAAAATGACAGTATTATGCAAATCATTTTGCAGACCTTCAAAACGGATACTGTTCATATACTTGCACTTACGGATTGGGCGTTTAACGCAAAATTCAGCAATCCGGATTCTTCGCTTTTGTTAGCCCAACAAGCGCAAACCTTGTCCGAAAAAATCGGATTCGGAAAAGGTATTTGTAAGGCAAACAAAATAATCGGAATTTATTACCAAATAAACGGCGATTACACAAAGGCATTAGACTATTATTTTTTGTCTGCCGCAGCGGCTAAGAAAATTAACGACCGGCGAGAACTTGGTAAAGTTTACAATAATATCGGAAATATTTATAGAAATCAAGGCATCTATGAGCCTGCGTATGAATACTTTGTAAAATCCTTACACATTGACGAATTTTTTGGAGACTCAATCGGTATCAGTGCTTCGTTTAACAATATCGGGGTGATTTTTGACGACCAAGGCAACGACGATAAAGCCCTTGAATATTACACCAAAGCTTTAGAAATCAGGCTGAAACTTGGCGATAAATCTTTACTCGGAATTTCTTACAACAATATTGGGCATGTTTATCAAAATAATAAAGACAATAAAACGGCATTGGTTTATTTTTTAAAAGCTTATAAAATTCGTAACGAAACTAAAGAAGTTCGTGGGCTTATCAGCACATGCGGAAACGTTGCTTATAGTTATATTGCACAAAATCAAGCGGATAGTGCGTATTCTTATCTTGTTCAAGGCACCGAACTTGCCGAAACTCTAAAGTCAAAAGAGCAAATCGTTTATATTGGAAATAAGTTTGCTTCATATTATTTGAATAAAAATCAAGCAGAGAAGGCACTACAAATTTCGTCTCGAAATCAAGATATTGCAAAAGAAATCGGAAATATTGAGATGATTCGGAGCGCAACAACCGGAAAATTTCAGGCGTATGAAAAAATGGGACGTTTCCGCGAAGCCTTAGAAGAGTATAAATATTACAATTTGCTCAAAGACAGCATTGCAAACGATGCGAATGAGAAAAAAATATTAAGTCGAGAATGGATTTTTAAGGAAGATAAGCTGAAAGCCGAAAATCGGGCAAAAGAAACTCAACGCGAGCTGGAAAAAAAACGAGAAGCAACGGTTCAAACCGCGTTTATCATCGGGTCGTTGTTACTTTTTGCCTTACTTGTGGTGGCATACATTGCCTATAGAACTAAAAATAAGGCAGTTAAAATTATCAAGCAACAAAAAAATGAAATCGAATCGAAAAATTCCGAACTGATACAATTGAACGAGGAAATATCCGCGCAGCGCGATAATTTGACCGATTTAACCGAGCAATTACAAGTTCAGAACACGGATATTTTACGAAAAAATACGTCCATTACACAAAGTATCAACTATGCGTATCGAATTCAAAATGCAATTTTACCCGATTTAACCGAGTTTAAGCAACTCATTCCCAACCACTTTGTGCTAAGCAAACCGCGAGATATTATCAGCGGCGATTTTTATTTCATTAAAAAAATCAATCATTTCTTAATCATTGCTGCCGCAGATTGCACGGGGCACGGTGTTCCGGGTGCTTTTATGAGCATGCTCGGAGTTACATTGTTGAACGAAATTGTCCGTAACGCACAAATAACGACCTCTGCGCAGGTGCTGAACGAACTTCGGTCGCAACTTAAAGTTTCGTTACAACAAACCGGACAAGCCGGCGAGCAACAAGACGGCATGGATATTGCTTTTTGTGTGTTGAATTTGGAAACCAACGAACTCAGTTTCGCAGGTGCTTACAATCCGCTTTGGATTTTTAGAAACTCGGAAATTATTGAATTTCAAGGAGATAGGCAACCTGTGGGCATATACATTAAGGAAAAACCGTTTATCGAGCAAACGATAACTTTGCAGACCGGAGACGTTTTTTATGTATTTTCGGACGGATTTCATTCCCAATTTAACAGTCAAACGCATCAACCCATGAAAATCAAATACTTTAAGGCATTTTTGGCTGAAATTTACACACGCCCGATGCACGAACAGCATCGTTTATTGGAAGAAAAATTCAATACTTGGCGAGGTAAAATTGAGCAAACTGACGATGTGTTGGTGATTGGCGTTGCAGTTTAAATTTGGAATACGAACTCTTTTTTTGACAACATTATTAAGATGTCCGACAGGCAAAGCATTGAATTTCAAGACAAAACGACGTTTGAACGGTTGTTTCGGTTGCATTATGCCGAACTGACTGTCTATGCCCGCCGTTTTTTGGAAGACACCGAAAGT
>DYOJ01000523.1 GCA_020720705.1 Acetofilamentum sp. | reverse complement strand
TCTGTAATTTTTTTTGCAAAACCGTTTACAAGCCCGGGTTGATTCGCTGTGATTTCCGATATTTTTCGGATAACTTCGGGCGCAAATTTTTGTCCGGTTTCGCGGGTATGTTGTTCCAAAAGTTCACGAACTTCAAGGTCAGTAAAATACGGAACATTCAGATTATCAGTAATATTAAAAGGCGAAGCATTGTCGCTTACCACTCCCAAAATATTTGAAACGCCGACCAAAATCACACTTTTCAAACAATGTGAACCACGGGAATGGTATGCTTTTCTGATTGCATGCAAAAAGCTTCCGAAATATTCAGGGTTGATGCCTTCAACTTCGTCTATTATCAGAATACATTTTTTGTCATTTTGTAATTCTATGGAATAGAAAATATCAGAAATATCGCTATTTGTCAAATTTGTGCCCCAATATTTATTTAATTCTCCGGTTAGATTTTTTAAAAATGTTTCAAGAGGTGATTCTTTGTAACTTTCAAAATTGATGTGAGCAACTTTATAGCCGATTTTGGTGAGATGTACGGCTAATTGACCGAAATAGGTGCTTTTGCCTGTTTGTCGCGGTGCCCAGATGGTAAAATAGCGCATTTGGTCAACAAGTTTTAGACCTTGTTGAATCAAATCGGAGCGTTCAATGGTATAGTGTTGCTCCGGAATATTCGGACCGGATGTATTGAATGTTCTCATGTGTTACTCATATTCGTTTGTAAAGATACAGTATTAAAACATAAAAACAAAAGTGCAATGAAAAATTTTTCGATGCACTTTATGTAGAGTTCTGAATATTAGTTATTTGCCGAGTAATTTGTCTCGTTCGCCTTCTGTGCCGGGCTTACCCAGCAGAGCAAACATGTTACGTTTGTATGCTTCTACGCCGGGCTGGTCAAACGGGTTCACATCTAACACATAACCACTTATGCCACAGCCTTTTTCAAAGAAATATATAAGTTGTCCGATGTTGTATTCATCTACTTTTTCAATTTCTATTTTGATATTCGGAACACCACCTTCTATGTGTGCGAGCACTGTACCAAGTTCGGCATTTTTGTTAATATCATCTATATGTCTGCCTGCGAGATAGTTAAGTTTGTCCAAATCGTCAGCTGTTGCGGGAACTCGCATGTCGTATTTTTGTTGGGCAACAGAAATTACGGTTTCAAACAAATTTCGACGACCATCCTGAATATATTGCCCCATCGAATGTAAATCAGTTGAAAAATCAACGGCAGCTGTAAAAATTCCTTTACCGTCTTTGCCTTCGCTTTCGCCGTAAAGCTGTTTCCACCATTCTGCCATGAAATGCAATTTAGGGTGATAATTTGCCAGAATTTCTATATTGAAATCTTTATTATACAGTGCATTGCGAATTGCTGCATACACAACGGAAGGATTTTCCGAATTGTTTTCAGACGTAATTTTTGCCATATCCTGCGCGCCCTTTACAAGTGCTTTAATATCGAAACCGGCAACTGCAATCGGGTACAATCCTACGGGTGTCAGCACTGAATAGCGACCGCCGACATTGTCCGGAATAACATACGTTTGGTAACCCTCTTGGTCGGCAAGCGTTTTGAGCGCACCGCGTGATTGGTCTGTAACAGCAACGATGCGGGTACGAGCTTCTTCTTTGCCGTATTTTGCCTCGAGGTCGGCTTTCAGGATACGGAACGCAATAGCCGGCTCGGTGGTTGTGCCTGATTTTGAAATTACGGTTACTGCGTACGATTTGTCTTTCAGAAAGTTGACAAGTTCTGCCATATAATCTTCGCCAATGTTGTGCCCTGCGTAAAGCATTGCCGGTTTTGAACCGTTATAAGCCGCAAAACTATCTGACAGTGAATCTATTACAGCTTTTGCTCCCAAGTATGAACCGCCGATACCGACAGTTATCATAACGTCAATTTTAGAACGAAGTTTGTTCGCTTTTGATTGTAAATCTGTCAAAAAGTCATCAGTGATTTCATTTGGGAGTTCAATCCAACCTAAAAAGTCGTTTCCCTTGCCTGTTCCTGCATGCAGAAGTTTATTGGCTGCTATTGCTTTTTGCGTATTTTCGGCAAGCTCTTGCTCGCTCACAAACGCTTTGGTGTATTGTAAATTGATATTCATGTTTTTGTGAATCAAAATTTGACGATTTTCGGAATGTGCAAATGTAAATATTCTTAACCTTAATTACAAAACTGAATTTCACAATGTTGAAATTCTTTGTATTTTCCTATAACTTTTTTGTATAAAGAAATTGATATTCAATAGATTATGACCTATTTTTCTTGAACGTTTCCGTAAACATTCGCTATAGATAATCGTAACGAACAATGTACCTGAGTTCGAAATAAGATTATATCATAAGTAGTTTATTTTCAGTATTTAAGTGGCATTTTTGTTCTTTGTGTAATCGTTTAACCGTTTATAGTTCAGCTTAATTGT
>DYOJ01000522.1 GCA_020720705.1 Acetofilamentum sp. | reverse complement strand
GGGATTGTAAATCGTATTCTATAAATCGTAAATCTAAAAAGGAAGCAATGAATGATACAAAAACAGACTGCACATGGCTGTAGCAAAGTCGCTTGACAAGATTTGATGTATACAGCGCTGGATAAGCAATTTTGACCAAAACGTTAGATTTTGATCTTCTACGCGAAGTCGCAACGAGTAATTCCTGACTTTGCTACAGCCATGACAGACTGCATCCCAACTGTAAATCTATTCCGTTGAACACGTTATAATTTGTGTACTTGCTTTACTTTTAAGGAGAATATATATGCCAGAGTATGAAGTTTCTATAACTCATTCTTTTTTAGTAAAAATTCAAGCCAAATCAGCCGAAGACGCAGCTCGCCTATCAGAGTTCTTTTTGACCTATTCAGACGGCTCATCAGAACAAGAAAGAGAAAAGCATGATTTTAAAATTGAGCAAATTGAATTAACCCAAAACGATGCTTTTGAAGTAAATTTATTACAAAACTAAACTTGTTTATTAGAGCAAACCAGTATGCCAAAACTCAAAAATCCTACGGAAATACTAGCAGATGAATTTATTGAAAACCTCAAAAAAAAGTATTCCAACGTTGACCCTATTAAAGTACTTCGTTCCCGTGCTTATGGAGTTTCAAACGCAAACTTTTTAATTCGTGCCGCAACTTTAACAGGAAATGGGCGATATTTCTTCGGGTTAAATTATATTACTGCTGAAGAGGTAGCAAACCTTGAAAACTCATTCTTTGTATTTATTTGTGGATCTACTGAAAACACGTTAATTTTCCCTTCATCATTTTTAATAAAAAATCTACCTTTTATAAGCCATGACAGAAACGGTGAATACAAAATAGTTTTTGACACAAATTTACAACTTGTTCTGCTCGGAAGAAATAACCGCATGGAGTGCAATAAATATATTAATGCCTGGGATCAATTAAATTCACAAACGAATACCATCAAGACAACTGCCGAAGAAAGCTATCACTCAGTTCTACAAGGTCGTTTAATTGAAATTGGAAATATCCGCGGTTATCATACCTTTTGTCCAAACAAATCTAAGTTATTCAACGGAAAGCCGTTAAGTCAAATATCTACTTTAAGCACTTGCCCGAATCTTCAATTTTCAGATTACAACCTATTAAGACAAATTGACGTTATATGGTTTCGAGAAAAAGCAGAAAAATATATTCCCGAATGTGCGTTTGAGGTTGAGATTTCTACTGGGACATGGTCTGGCGTAGGTCGTTTAGCGACATTGATTGATTACGCAAATATGAATTTGTACATCATATCTGACGAATTACAAAAATACAATCAAGTTATCCGTTCTTTCTCAGATTACAAAAACCGCTACAAACATATTGCCACTTATTTGATAGGTGATCTGTATGCAGCAGAACGCAACTTGAAAGACCTTAGATATGAAATCGGCTTATAATTTTTGTAATGCCTATACTTGAACCTTTAGCGGATTTATTCGTGCAAGACAAACTTGGAACGATTTATTTATTCGATCTAAAAACTGCCAAACCAAATGCAAGTGGATTCAAAGACCACAAACGAACTTTGCTAGAATGGCGCGCTATAACATTCGCTCAAAATCCACAAGCGGATATAAAGTCATTAATTGCAATTCCGTACAATCCCTACGAACCAAAACCTTATGAACGCTGGACAATGAAAGGAATGTTGGATTTACAAAAAGAATTAAAAGTTGCCAATGAATTCTGGGATTTTCTCGGTGGAAAAGGGGCTTATGAGGATATTTTGGATTGCTTTGAAAGAGTGGGGATTGAGTTACGACCAGAAATAGATGGATATTTCAAAAAATTCAAAAATTAAAATTCTTCAAAATAGACTGTGTTCGCCACCCTCACCATCCGCCTCCAACTCCCGCTTTGCGCCTCGCTCATGAAAAGCGCGGACAAGATTAATACCTCTGTTGTATAATAAATTCATGCCTTACAAAAAACGTCTGGAAAAATTCAAGACAATTCTCCGTGAGCAACTCCCCATGCTGACAGAGCAATATTATGTCGCCAGATTGGAAGTATTTGGCTCATATGTCCGCCATGAAGAAAAAACAAACAGCGACCTGGATATTTTGGTCACATTTAGCAAAACGCCAAGCATATTGAAATTCATTCGATTGGAAAATCACCTTTCCGATTTACTGGGGGTAAAGGTGGATTTGGCGCTTAAGGATTCGCTCAAACCTGCCATCGGGGGAAAAATATTGCAAGAAGCACAACCGATTTAAGAAATTATTTTTCGTGAACTGCAATTTCCATACACTTTCTCTCCCAATCGCAAATCCAAAATCAAAAACCGTAAATCACATCTTGCTCGCCACCCTCACCCTTCACCTGCGCCTCCCGCTCTGTACCTCGCTCAAAGAAAAGCGCGGACGAATCAAGCCGCTGATTTCGCGCCTGC
>DYOJ01000521.1 GCA_020720705.1 Acetofilamentum sp. | reverse complement strand
CATTGTCCGATTGATAGATAAGAGCCAAATTATTGAGTGCTGATGCCTGAACTTCAAGATTGTGTGTTTGCTCGCCGAGGGTAAGTTCTTTCATAAAATTTTCGGCTGCTTTTGTATAGTTTGCCTGTCCGTAATAAATACTTCCGATTTTTTCAACACTTTTGATAATTCCGAACGTGTCTTTGGTAAATTTGAATATACTGTCCGCTCGCTGAAAATATAGCATTGCACTGTCCTGAATATCTTTCAAATACAATGCGTAACCGATATAAAATGAGGCTTCTGCCAAATTTTTAGAATTATTTTCAACCTTGGATTTAAAATATGCCGATTGTGAAAAAAGCAGGGAGCTGTCCGGATTTTTTGAAATATAGCCGTTGCTGAGGAGTAACAAAGTATTCACCGAGCGGTCGCCCTGCAAGTACAGACGCAACAAACTATCCATCGGGGCATACGGCTGCGCGACTATAAATGAATTGAATATCAGAAAAGTATATAGAGAAAGGAAAACTTTCATAACGTAAACATGTTTTGCAAAGTTATATTTTTTTTTGAAATTTTCAATCAAAAATTCAAATTTCTTTTGTTATTGTTATTAAACACTTGCTTTTAACTACGTTTTTTTTTGCGGAGTTACGATGTTTATTAACTTTGTGGTTTAAGATGTGAGATGTTAGATAATATATTTTTGGTATCCGAACAAAAAAGTATGACAGAGCTTTGTCTAAGTAGTGTTTGGAAAATCGTAACGTATTGAAAATTAATAACATATAAATTTTAAAAAACTTTGACAAAGGTAAATTTATCATGCGATATTGAGCAGATACGAAAATATGATGTAACTATTTTAATTTCTGTAAATTGAGTCTAATATCTAACTTCTAAATACTAAAATCTAACGAAGTTTCGCACTTGAAATTTGCAATAAATTTATTTGCTTTAATATACTATCATGTCGGACAGCAATATCGTAAATGATTTTTTCTATAATTCGCAAAGTATCAATTTTGTAACAGATACAAAGGGTAACATTCTTTTGGCTAATAAACAAGCCGAACAGTTGTTGGGTATCTCGGAATCTGCCGCTAAAGGTTTAAACTTAGCGCGTATTATGCTGACAGTAATTCCGGACTTTTTCGCAAACCATATCAAAAAAACAGTCAAAGACGGTTCAAAATATATCGGTGTTTTTCAGACTTTGGCTGATACGCATTATAAAATTATCTCGCAAGTAAGCACAGACAAACAACACCTTTTTCATTCGGTATTACCGGTTGAGGGCACCGAATTGGAATCCACAAAAGCGATGTATCAAACCATGGCAGAACTTTCCGGCGATGCGATTACGGTCATCGAAAAAGGAAAATTTGCCTATATCTCGCCCGCTGCCACACGTATATTCGGCTTTACACCTGCTGAAATTCTGGGCGAACCGCAAGAAATGTATTATTTGCGGATTTTGGAAGAAGATGCTACGGATTTTTACAAAAATATTGACGAAAGTATTGCCAAGCGCGAACGATTCCAAAAATATGCTTACCGTTTCAAAACAAAAAACGGTCAGGTAAAGTGGATTGAAGACTTTGTGCAACGGAAATTTAATAAGAACGGGATTGAAATCATGGCAATTATCAACAGCCGTGATATTACCGAAACCAAAAAAACAGAATTTGCGCTATTAAAATCTCAAGCCGATTTGCGTGCAGCAAATGCCGCTAAAGATAAATTTTTCTCTATCATTGCACACGACCTCAAAAGTCCGTTTAGTGCTCTAATAGGATTTTCGGAACTCCTTATTACTCAGAAAGAATCTATTCCGGAAGAAAAAAAAGACCTGTTTCTCAGTCATATTTATCGGAGTGCAAAATCAACATTTTCACTTTTGGAAAATTTGCTCTTATGGTCTCGAGTGCAAACAGACCGGATTAAATTTGAGCCTATCACATACAATATCAAAGATGTGATTGAACAAAATATAGCAATCGTGGTCGGGAATGCGGAGAACAAACAAATCGAAATTTCAAATCTTGCATCAAAAGATTTTTTGGTTAATGCAGATATTAATATGACCAACACCGTACTGCGAAATTTACTCAGTAATGCTGTGAAATTTACACACAGAGGCGGAAAAATTACAATTTCATCGGATAAATTCAGAAATAATTTTGTCAAAATTTCTTTTGCAGATACCGGTGTCGGCATAAGCGATGACAATATCAGCAAAATATTAAAAATAGACCAAAGTTTTACCACTTACGGCACCGAAAAAGAAAAAGGCTCCGGTTTAGGCTTGATATTGTGTAATGAATTTGTTACGATAAACGGTGGAAAAATGACTATAAAAAGCATTCAGGATAAAGGTAGTGTTTTCTCTTTTACATTGAAACTGAAAGCCTTTGACCAATGACCAATGACCAATGACCAATGTCCAATGTCCAATG
>DYOJ01000031.1:1455-14493 GCA_020720705.1 Acetofilamentum sp. | reverse complement strand
TTGTCTAATTCGTTGTTATTGAATATGTTTTGTAAATGCTCACTAATAGTTCTAACATCTACATCAAAAAGTGTTGCAATTAATTTTTGTGTAAGCCAAACTGTTTCCTCTTCAATTCTGACTTCTATACTATCGCCGCCTGCTTGCTTTGTAAAAACAAGAAATTCGGCGGTGCTGTTACGAATTTGAAGCTTTTTATTCTTTTCAGACATAATCTGTTTGTTTATCTATCAATGGTTTATCACCTTCTATATACACCATAAAGTTGATGCTAAATATATTATATTTGCGAAAAGTGTCCACGCTTTTTGATTCGAAACTAATTTTAATCATTCCTTTGTGTCAAAAATCTTTGGCGTGGTGCTTCATGTATCTGAGAATGTTAATGGTTCAGCTCAATTCGTTCTGTTAACTTATTCCCAATGAAAGCATTAAAAATAAACGAAATTCGTTGTTTTAATATATTCCGGAAACAGCATCACAGACAAAAAAAAAGCACGACATTAAGCCGTGCTTTGGGTAGCTGATGGGATTTGAACCCACGACCCTCGGAACCACAATCCGATATTCTAACCAACTGAACTACAGCTACCATTTAAAATCGGTGTGCAAAGGTGGAAATAAAATTCTGAATCAGCAAATTTTTCTTGTCGAATTTTTTATTTACACTTTCATTGCTTCAATTTCATCTATCATAACCGCATCTACAAGAATACGACCGCAGTGTTCGCAAACGATGATTTTTTTACGTGTCGAAATATCCAATTGTCTTTGAGGCGGAATTTTGGCAAAACATCCGCCGCAAGAATCGCGATTGATGCTGACAATGGCGAGTTTATTTTTTACATTTCCGCGTATGCGTTTGTATGCCACCAACAAACGAGGTTCGATAAGTTTGTCTAATTTTTCGGAAGTTTTAACGAGTTCGGCTTCTTCCTTGGACGTTTCGCTTACGATGCTTGCTAATTCTGCTTTTTTTGCAGTCAGTTCTTCATTTCGTTCGGCTACGCGACGTTTAATTTCGTCAATGCGTTCTTTGTTGTCCGATATTTTACTTTTGTATTCTTTAATACGTTTCGTGCTGAGTTCAATTTCAAGTTTCTGAAATTCAATTTCTTTGTTCAGGGCATCAAATTCTCGATTATTACGAACATTGTTTTGCTGTTTTTCGTATTTTTCAATCAGCCCGTTTGATTCCTTAACACTGTGATCCTTTTCGGCGATTTGTTTTTTTAGTTCTTTGTTTTCATTTTCGATTTTGTCAATTCTTGTTTGCAAACCGGCAATTTCGTCTTCTAAGTCCTTAACTTGTATGGGAAGTTCGCCGCGCAAAATACGGATTTCATCTATTTGCGAATCAATGGACTGAAGTTTGAAAAGATGAAGTAATTTTACTTCAACTGTTTGATTTTTAATGCTATCGCTCATCGTTTAAAAATATTTTATCGGATTGGTATTTATTTCGGACAAATAACTCGCAAAGGTATGAAATTTTTTTGAAAGAATTTCATAAAATATTTCTTTTGTAAACTGTTCACTTTCATAATGTCCGATATCTGCGATAAGAATTTGATTTTCGGCATCAAAAAATTCGTGATATTTAAAGTCGGCACTCACAAAAGCATCGGCATTTGCTCGCATAGCTTGTTTGAGCATAAAACTGCAACTTCCGCCGCAAACGGCAATTTTTTTAATCGGCTTTCCGAGAAATTGAGTATGCCGAACTATCGGAACATTGAACTTAAGTTTCAACATTGTCAAAAATTCTTGCTCGCTTAAATCTTCCCGAAGTTCTCCGACAATCCCTGTGCCGAATTTGTCAGATGTATTTGACATCGGAATTAGGTCGTAAGCGATTTCTTCGTAAGGATGCACTGCCGATATTTTTTCTATAACTTTGTTTATCAGATGATTTGGAACAATACTCTCAATACGGACTTCGGGTTCGGTGTGTACGTTGCCAATTTCTCCGACATGCGGATTTGCCCCTGTGCCCGCACGAAACGTGCCGAAACCGGAAAGATTAAAACTACAGGAGTCGTAATTTCCGATGTGTCCGGCACCTGCTTCAAACATTGCTTCACGAACGGTCTCAACTGCCGAGTTTGGCACAAATACCGCAAATTTGTGTAATACATCGGGCTTAGGAGCAAGCATTTGTGTCTGTATCAATCCGATTTTTTGCGCAATTTTAGAATTTACACCTCCCGCAATGTTGTCTAAATTCGTATGCGCCGAAAAAACAGCAATATCATTTTTAATCGCTAACGCCACCGTACGTTCGGTATAAGTTGAATCTGTAATTTTTTTTAATCCTTTAAATATCAACGGATGATGTGCGACTATTAAATTGCAGTTTCGTTCAATAGCTTCGAGCACTACAGGTTCGGTAACATCAATGGAAATGAGTACATTAGTTATTTTTGTTTTCGGATTTCCGAGAATTAATCCGGCATTGTCGTAGGATTCCTGCAAATTTGAGGGTGCATAAGTTTCAATAAATTTGCATACATCATTGATTGTCATATAAATCTGATTTGAGTTTACCAATACTTCGTTAGGATTCAGACATTAGATTTTAGACTCAAATTGCTCAATTACGGACAGTTACAAGCAATCTTAGAATCTGAAAAGTTTTACTATATGATTTGCTACAAATCAATATCTTACAAAATGTATTGACGGACTATTGATTACAAAAAGTAAATTCGCAAAAATTTATAAATTAGTGGTAAACTTCTACTTTTCGGAGCGGACTCATATATGTTAAATCAATATTCCGTTTTACACCGGTACTACATCTTAAAACTTAGCGAATGTTGTGCAAATGTATGATTTCTTTTTGTAAAAATATGATTTGAGTGAGAAATGAGATTGTTTTGCTAAATAATTATTTTACTTTTGTAGTCCTTGTTTCAAATAAAATCAACCTTATGTGGAATTTCATCGCCGGAAAGGTTTTACGAAATCGGCTTCTTTTTCTTATCGTTGTTGCAGTTTTTACTGCATTTATGGGCTATAAAGTTCAGGATTTGGAAATGTCGTATGAATATCCAACACTTTTACCTGCAACAGATTCTGTCTATATTGACATGGTAAATTTTAAACAAAAATTCGGAGAAGATGCCAATGTTATGGTTGCCGGATTTGAAGACAAAGATTTTTTTGTAAAAGATAAATTTAACGATTTTCAAAAATTGGTTAAATCGCTTCGTAATCACGAACATGTTATCAATGTTTTTTCGGTAACTGATGCCTACGGAACGAAAAAAAATACTGAAAAACAAAGTTTTGATTTTATTAAAATTTTTCCCGATTCAGTTTCAACTCAAAAAGAATTGGACAGTCTGAAACTCGAACTTGAACGCTATCCTTTTTTCGATAATTTGGTTTACATCCGAGATTCTTCGTTTTATATCCTTGCCATAACCGTTTCGCCTCAAGTTGTGAATGATAAAAAGCGAGAAGCATTTATGGATGATATTGAAGGTGAGATACGTAATTTCGCCAAAACACATTCGGTTGATTTGAAACTATCCGGCTTACCATACACGCGAACCAGAATTGCCATGATGGTTAAAAATGAACTTTTTATGTTTATCGGCTTGGCAATGTTTGTTACAGCTTTTATATTGTATTTATTTTTCAGGTCATTCAAAGTCGTATTTTTTTCAATGCTGATTGTCGGTGTCGGTGTTGTTTGGAGTTTAGCAACCATTGTATTGATAGGCTATCAGGTTACAATCCTGACGGCAATGATACCGCCGCTGATTATCGTAATCGGTATTCCGAACAGTGTATTTTTACTAAATAAGTACCATTTGGAATATCGCTCACACGGCAATAAAATGAAAGCTTTGTATCGCGTGATTTCAAAAGTCGGGAACGCAACATTTTTGACAAATTTAACGACCGCAGCCGGATTTGCAACTTTCATTATCACCGGCAATAGTTTGCTCACCGAATTTGGTATCGTAGCTTCACTCAATATTATGGGCGTGTTTGTTTTGTCCGTTACATTAATTCCGGTATTCTTCAGCTTTTTATCCGAGCCAAAACAAAAACACATCAAACATATTGATAATAAAATTGTTACAAAAATTGTCTCATGGTTTTTACATATAGTTCAATATAAACGCCCTTACATTTACGGTACTATCCTGTTTACAATAATAATTGCCGGATTCGGTATCAGTAAAATGCGTACACAAGGATTTATCATAGACGATATTCCGAAAGACAATCCGATTTATGCCGATTTAATGTATTTTGAAGGTATGTCCGGCGGGGTAATGCCCTTTGAAATTACCATTGAAAGACTCAACGGAGATACGCTCGGCTATACAGACATCAAACGTATCAACACCTTACAAGACAGCTTGCGTCTTTATCATTTTTTAACTAAATCATTGTCTATTGCCGATGCCATTAAGTTTGCAAATCAAGCATTTAACAACGGCAACCCAAAAATGTTCCGCTTCCCGAATGTAACTGACGCCTCACGTCTGGAACCCTACATAAAAAACATAAAAGGGAGCAATTCTTTGTTAAAATCGTTTGTGGATTCGACTTTTTCAACAGCAAGAATCAGTGCACGCATGAAAGATATCGGAATGCACGAAATGAGCAAACTACGTATGGATTTACGCTCAAAACTCGACAGTATTTTCCCTGTTAAAGAATACAAAACAGTCATAACAGGGTCGAGTGTTGTTTATACTCAAGGAACATCTTACCTTATCAGCAACCTATTCGGTAGTTTGATTCTCGCAGTAGTGATGATATCAATTATCATGGCTACGATGTTTGCATCGTTCAGAATGATACTTATTTCACTCATTCCAAATATTTTACCGATGCTTTTTACAGCCGCAATCATGGGCTTTGCAGATATTCCGCTCAAACCGTCTACGATTTTATTGTTCAGCATTGCGTTCGGAATTTCGGTGGACAATGCCATACATTTCTTAACCAAATATCGCCAAGAACTAAAGTCAAGCGATTGGAATATCGGGAAATCTGTCTTATCTGCTTTACGAGAAACAGGCACAAGTATTGTTTACACAGCAACAATCCTATTCATCGGTTTTGGTATTTTTACCCAGTCCGACTTTGGCGGCACGGTTGCTTTGGGGGTACTTATTTCGCTAACTTTGCTTTTTGCTGCACTTTCAAATCTCATCTTATTGCCGTCACTGTTGATGACTCTGGAAAAAAGAATCACAACCAAAGCATTTAAAACCAATTTGATACAACAAATTACCAACGAAGCTGACGAAACTATCGAACTAAAAGATTAACATTCGAAATCTCCGAATATGAAAGATTCTGACAAAATCGTTTTAAGAAAGAACAGTGTTGTTGTGCTGAAAACTTTTTTGGGGCTGATTGGACTTTCAGCTCTTGCGCTCTTGGTTTTATACTATTCGCCTGTCGAATATCGGAACTTGTTATACATTCCGATTGTTTTAATGCAAGCCCTCTGGCTTGATAGGTTGTATGTTGCGGGGCACGAGGCTGCACATCGTAAATTGTTTACTCACAATAAATTGACAAACGAAATATTTGGGTTCATGATACTTTTACCCCTGATGGTGCCCTTACGTATATATCGCAAAATTCATGATTTTCATCACAAACATAATCGTACAACTGCCGAGGTTTCGGCGTTGGATGTTTTTATCAGTAAAAGAAAAAATAATATCGCTTCTAAACTGTATTTTAGTTCATTGTGGTACTTTGCCGTATTCGTAGGCGGCTTTTTTTTACACTCATTGATATCTGTTCTCCTGTTTCTGTTTGTTCCCGTAAGGTGGAGCAAAAAAATCTCTCCCGCATTCAATGATTGGACCGTCGGCGACCAGCTAAATTCAATTCTTCAATTTTTTGCAGGTGTTGCTTTTCAGGTTGGGATATATTTAATCGGAGGTGTCGAAATATACTTGTATGTGCTTGGTTACCCGATGATTGTGTTTGCTTGGATATGGTCAATGTTGGTGTATGTATTTCATTATGATACCACAATGGGCGACAGAAATATGTTCCATGCTCGTGCTCTGAAGTCTAATTTTTTGTTCAAATATATCTTACTTAATTTCAACGAGCATGTTACGCATCATGTGAAACCGGGTGTGTCGTGGTTTGATTTGCGGAACAAACGAGTTGAACTTCCACCTGAATTTCAGTCGAATGAGAAAGCCGACAATCTTGTCAAAGCTGTTTTCCAACAATTGAAAGGTCCAAAAATTATATGGAAAAAATAGTCTCACAGTTGAACATTCGGCGAGGTGTATTGTCCGATTCCGAGCAATTTGTTGCTATTAAAAATGCTTTACCCATGCCCGAAGTTTCCACAGCCGACCACGGCGGATTCATACTCGGAACAAACTCGGCGACCTACCGATACTATATTGAACACAGCATTTGTTACGTAGCCGAAAAAGACAGGGTTGTCGGGTTTGCAATTATTTTACCGGATTCTTTAGTGCGGGAATCGGATATCTGGAAAAAACGTGCCGAAGCTGATTTTCTGATTTCTTTGTCCGATATCGAACATCGTCCGATTTGTTATTTTGAACAATTGGCATTTTTACCTGAGTATAGATTTGCTGCCGCGCGAACTGCCTTTGCTGCGGCGAAGGAAGCTTTTGCCGTTCACGATTTTATGTTTATGACCACCGTAAATAAACCCGTTGAAAACAAAGCGGCACTACGTTTCATCCGAACTGTCGGCGGTATACCTATTGGGCAAATTAACGAACTTTACCCCAAAGTAGGACACATCGTTTCGGATATTCACCTAATTGAATCTCGAGTTTTTTTTGAACGGACAAATTCAATGAACATTCGATAAATGACAGAAAAACTTACCCCTTATCTCGAACAGCTATTGGACAAGCAAAGCTTTGAAAAACAATATCTTGCAAAAAACGAGGACATTTTATCACCTGACGACCCGCTTGACGAAGATTCGCATGAGCCTGTAAAAGGTCTGATTCATAAACATAAAAATCGTGCTCTTATCAAGCTAAGTTACAAGTGTGCTGCCCATTGCAGATTTTGCACCCGCATACGCCAAATCGGAAAACCTGAAGGTGATATTTCCGAGAATGATATTGAGAGTTTAATCAAATATTTATCTGAAAATAAAGCGATTACAGAACTCATACTTTCAGGTGGCGACCCGTTGTTTACGCCGAAAACGTTGTTGCTTGTTTTACAGCAAATAAACAAACTTACTCATATTAAAATTATCCGAATCGGAACTCGACTACCCTTGCAGATTCCTGATTTTTACAAAACAAATATTTATTCCGAAGTTTTCAATTTACTAAAAATAACTGCCTCCGCAAAAGCTCTGTACATGCTTTTGCACGTTGAGCACCCCGATGAGATTACAACACAAGTAGTTGATTTTTTGAATTTTATGAAAACTCAACCTGTAATGTTACTTTCCCAATCCGTTTTTCTGAAAAACGTTAATAACACAGTCGAAATTTTATCCGATTTGTTTATTAAATTAATTGAATTAGGCGTAAAACCATATTATATCTACCACTGTGACAATGTAAACGGCTTAGAACCATTTATTTGTGATATTAAAGAAGAAAAGAAAATATTGCAGGCACTAAAAAAAACACTCAGCGGATTGGCTGTTCCGCAACACATTTTAGACACTTCAAAGGGAAAGATTCGGTTGTAAACGTAGAATCAAAAGTCGGGAAGAGCAAAGTTAACTACTTTATTAAGTTAGAAAAGTAAAGTATATTTGGGTTCTACTGAAAAGCTGATAAACTTTTACATATCAATACATTGCACAATAAGACTGTATTATAAAAGAAGTTTCGTTGGAATAAATTGAGATTAGCATATCTAATTTTTTTTTTATTAATGTAAAAAAAATAATTTTGTCTGTTTAAATAACTATACAAAAATTATTAAGTATTCGTAAGTCATGGTATTCAGTTCAACAGTTTTTTTGTTTTTGTTTCTGCCGATTAGTTTACTTTTATATTTCATTTTAGACAAGAAATATAAAAATGTATTTTTATTGTTAATAAGCCTTTTTTTTTATGCTTGGGGTGAATATAATTTAGTCCTAATCATGGCTGGTTCTGTTGTAGTTAATTACTTTTTTGGTATCATTATAGAATTATTTAGTGTGAGAGGGCAAAAAAAACTTGCCCTTTATAGTTTGATTAGCGGTGTAAGTATCAATTTATTGTTTTTGATATATTATAAGTATATTCATTTTTTGGTCGAAAATCTTAATTTATTGAACATTAATATTTCAACTGATTTTTCACAAGTTACTCTACCTGTTGGAATTTCATTTTTTACGTTTCAAAGCATTTCGTATTTAGTTGATGTTTATCGCAAATCAGTATCAGCGCAGCGAAGTATCGTAAATTTAGGGATGTATATCTCACTGTTTCCTCAGCTTATTGCCGGTCCCATCGTCAGATATGCAGATATTACAAAAGAAATTGAAACTCGAAGTGTTAATTCTCAGTTGTTTGTTTCGGGTATTTCCCGATTTATTATCGGTCTAGCAAAAAAAGTTATTATTGCAAACAACTTAGGATTAATTGCAGACAAAGTTTTCGGTATTCCTGCCGATGATTTATCAAGTTTATCTTCGTGGATTGGAATACTTGCATATTCATTGCAAATATATTATGACTTTTCAGGTTATTCAGATATGGCAATTGGGCTTGGTCGGATGTTTGGTTTTAACTTTAAAGAAAATTTTAACTTTCCCTATGTAGCCTCTTCAATTAAGGATTTTTGGCGAAGATGGCATATTTCTCTTTCTTCATGGTTTAGAGACTATCTGTACATACCATTAGGAGGGAATAAAAAAGGTAAGTTCAGAACGTACATTAATCTTTTTATTGTTTTCTTTGTTACAGGTTTGTGGCATGGAGCAAGTTGGAGTTTTATAGTTTGGGGATTGTTTCACGGCTTATTTTTAATTTTAGAAAAACTTATAATTATCAAATTGCCCTCGAAAATAAAGTTCTTAGGTCATTTTTATGCAATGATTGTAGTTATGATAGGCTGGGTGTTATTCAGAGCTGACAATCTAAACTATGGGCTTAACTACATATTCAAAATGTTTACTTTTTCTCAAGGTAACAATAACTCCGTTTTCTTTTATATGAATATCTATACGTATATTATCTTTAGTATTGGAATTATTTTTAGCATACCTTTCAAAACAAATAAAAGATTTATATTTATTGAAAAATTGGATTCATTAAAATATACGGGTTATATACTCCTATTGATATTTTCTATTTTTGAATTGGCACAGTCTACACATAATCCATTTATATATTACAGATTTTAGGGGTAATTTTAATTCGATAATTTTTAAAAGCTATATTTATGAAAAAATATCTTCCTGCTGTTTTATTTTCAACTTTTGTATTTATTTTGATAATAATTAGCCCTATTAAAATTAAACTATCAGAAGATAAATATATACTTACGATAAATGTGAAAGCATCTGAAACTGATGACCTGCAGCTTTTTTACAAATCAAATAATGAAGATTTTTCTGAGCAGAAATCATTTTACAATAAAATTATTGGTTCCCCGGATATTCAAAAAGTAGAGTTCGTTTTTCCTTCTATTGAAAATGTAAACGTAATCAGACTTGATTTAGGGCAAAATCAAAATCAAAAACGAATAAATATCGAATCTATCAACTGGTGCGGAACAGAAATTTCTACTGATAATTTTGAAATAAACGAGTACATAATTATGGTAAACAGTCCTGAATTTCTTCTAAAAATAAGACCTGAATTATCGCCTGCGTATGACCCCTTTATTGTATTAAAGCGAGATTTGCAATCTATAGAACTTACTCAAAAAAAAGATTTTTCTAAAATCATTTTGGCACTTTTGGTATCCATAGTGTTTTTTTTTAGCATTAACAAGAAAATACAAACTTATCAAAAAGCAACAGAGTCTGCATACATACTAATGTTTTTGATTGTCTTGACGTTTCCATACATGTATGAGTTGTTTGCTGACAATGCTATTGTAAAAAACAACGAAAACAGAGAACTTGCAAAAAAGCCTGAGTTTAAACTTTCACCTGATTATGCCGGCAAATTCGAGTCCTATTACAATGATAATTTTGGATATCGTAATGAAACTATAGAACTTGCATCAAAATTTAAAGTTGATTTTCTTCATGTTTCACCTAAACCCGACATGGTACTTTTTGGTGATAAGAGTTTTCTTTTTTATAATGATCCGATTACAATTGAAAGTTATTCGAACTCAAATGTTTTATCCGGTGAACAATTAGAAAATATTTTTAAGTCTCAACTTGAGATTAAACAAAAACTTGAGAGTAACTCCAAAAAATATATTTTAGGATATATTCCTAATAAACACACGATTTACTCTGAATTTCTGCCATATTCAATGAAAGTCCAGAAAAAAAATAATATTTCTCTGGCTAACCAGCTAAAAGATTATTTTTCTTCAAAAGATTTTCCTTTTATTGATATTACGGATCAAATGCTAAACGAAAAAAAATATAAACAACTTTACTATAAACATGATACGCATTGGAACTATCATGGAGCGTATGTCGGTTACAAAGCTTTTTGCGATGCAACTATGCCACAATTAGGTCTTATCCCTTTTTCGCTTGATCATTTTGATATTAGATATCATGAAACCGGATCAGGAGACCTAACGAAAATAATGGGTGTATCCGGCTTAAATTCTAACCAAGAATTAGTTCCAACATATACTTTTAAAAATGTTAATTACGCATCATTCACTACTAATGATGGTGGACAGGATTATCCTGCACAGACTATAATTACTTTAAACGAAAATGCTCTTGATGATTCTATTGTTATGGTGTTTTGTGACTCTTTTTCCACTCTTTTCCGTCAATTTTTATCTTTACATTACAAACGTGTTATCTATATTTGGAGTTATCCGGTGGACAGTCACCCTGTAGAATGGTATTCCTTAATTGAAAAAGAAAATCCGGATATAGTTATTAATTTATGTGTTGAAAGATTTCTTCCTGAAATGTTAATTCGAGCAAAATATTGAAAAATCATTTTTGCTGCTTTTACTGCTAAACACATACATCATTATTTTTTTTATTTTATACTATTCATCCTTTTTTTATAAGTACAGACTTACTTCTGGAATTATAAATAGAGTTGTGAAGATTTCAAAATTCTTTAATTTTCATGGAAAATTACTTATTGAAACGCAATACTTTTTTATATAATCCTTATGGCATCTGGAAACCTTTTTAAGGAAAGTTTACGAATTTCATGGTTATCCGTAAATTCCAATTTGTTACGGTCAATACTAACGATATTGATAATCGCTTTCGGAATTATGGCACTAACAGGCATTATAACCGCTACCGAAGCTTTGAAAAACAGTATCAACAGTGAATTTACGCGCATGGGTGCTAACACCTTCAATATCAGAAATAAAGATATGAACGTAAAAATCGGAGGTAAACGCGAAAGACAAAAAAACTATGCCCAAATATCCTACCGACAAGCTGAAGAGTTTAAACAAAACTTTGAATTTCCGGCGACAGTTTCAATTTTTTACAGAGCATCCGGACAAGCTACCGTCAAGTATGAAGAGGAAAAAACGAACCCGAACATACCGGTTATCGGAGCTGACGAATATTATATTCTGACCTCAGGCTTTGAACTGCAAAAAGGGCGGAATTTTTCGGAAACCGAGATAAGATACGGAAAACATGTTGCCGTTATCGGTAGTGAACTTGCCGATAATTTGTTTGCAAAAAAAAATCCGATAGGCAAAACCGTTAATGCAGGTGTATCTAAATATCAAGTTGTCGGCGTGTTAAAAGCCAAAGGCGCAAGCATGGGTTTTTCGGAAGATAAGGTTATGATTATACCTCATTCCAATGCTCGACAGTATTTTTCGGGTCAAGATGAATCGTTCACAATAAGTGTTTTACCATATTCTAATATTTCGACCGACTTTGCTCTCGGCGAAGCAGAAGCCGAATTTCGTAAAGTCCGAAAATTATCAGTCAGAGACGATACCGATTTTGCAATCATCAAAAGTGATAATCTGGCAAACATGTTGATAGAAAACATCAGCTATGTTACCCTTGCCGCTGCGGCTATCGGTTTTATCACTCTCATCGGTGCTGCCGTGGGCTTGATGAATATTATGTTGGTATCCGTATCGGAACGAACACGCGAAATCGGAACACGGAAAGCAATGGGCGCAAAATCCAAAACAATTATGCAACAATTTTTATTCGAATCCGTTTTTATCGGGCAAATTGGAGGAGTTGTAGGTATTATTTTGGGGATATTAGCCGGCAACATCGTGTCCGCAGCAGTCGGGACACCATTTGTTATCCCTTGGCTTTGGATAATTGCCGGTGTATTTATCACATTCATTGTCGGGCTGCTATCCGGATTGTTACCGGCACTGAAAGCCTCAAAACTTGACCCGATTGAAGCATTACGTTACGAATAACAACAAAAAAAATACTATGCGTGCATAATATTTGTTTGAAATTATCTTTTTTATCAAAATACCGTCAAATCTACGATAATTATGTTTAATAACATATAGATAAGGCTTGACAAATTGATAGAATAGTGATAATATTGCAGAGTATTTATTATTCACGCATAATATTTAAACAGAATAAAATATTGAAAACATGGAAAATTTAGAATCTCTCGTTAAAAAATTTGTTTACACCGGTGTCGGATTTATATCACTCTCGGCAGAACGATTTAAAAATTCAATTGAAGACCTGATTAAGGACAAAAAAATATCCGAACAGGAAGGGCAAAAAATTATTTCGGATTTTTTCAAAGACAGTGAAGGAAACAAGAAGGATTATACTGAAAAAACCAAAGAATTAGTCAAAAAAGTTGCAGAAAAATTGACCTTCGTGAAATCCGAAGATTTTGAAAAACTATCCAAACGTTTGTCGGAATTGGAAAAAGCTGTTGCTGATAAAATCAGAAAAGAAGAAGAATA
>DYOJ01000031.1:0-1355 GCA_020720705.1 Acetofilamentum sp. | reverse complement strand
AGAAGAAGAATAATTATCGAGTTTGTAACGTAAAGTCATTTTTGAAAAATCATAATCAGTATTAAATTACAATATCATGGAAAAAAATTTGTTAAAAAAAATCGTAAACACAGGTGTCGGATTCATATCACTCACGGCAGAACGGATGAAGCAAACCGTTGACGGACTTATCAGCGACGGGAAAATTTCAGAAGAAGAAGGTGAAAAAATTGTTGAGGATTTCACTAAAAATACCGAAACCAAACGTGAAGAAATTGAATCGCAATTTAAAAGCATCGTCGAAAAAGTGTTAAAATCATTTAGTTTTGCAACTAAATCGGACATCGAAAATATGGAAAATCGGATAGCCGTTTTGGAGGCTTTATTGGCAAAGGACATTTCCGATGAACCAAAACACGCCAAACGTTCCAAAAAAACATCCGCCAAAAAAGAAGACGAAACTCATGATTCCGAAGAACACACTGACGATAAAGACGAATAGTATTTCGTAAAAAATCATACCTTTGCCGAAGTTATCTTCGGCCTTTTTTTTTATGGTATCACTTTTAAATTTTCATACACCTCACATTACGGAAGCCGGTTGCGACGAAGCCGGAAGAGGTTGTTTATCCGGACCGGTGTTTGCTGCGGCGGTTATTTTGCCTGCTGATTTTAAGTGTTCGGAACTTAATGATTCAAAGCAACTTAGTGAAAATGTTCGTTACAAATTGCGTCCGATAATCGAAGCAAATGCATTGGCTTATGCCGTAGCACAAATAGATGCTCCGGAGATTGACAGAATAAATATCCTCAACGCTTCTTTTGCAGCTATGCACAAGGCTGTTAGTATGTTACGGATTAAACCCGAACACTTAATTATCGACGGAAACCGTTTCAGACCCTATCCGCAGATACCACACACTTGTATAGTCAAAGGAGATACAAAATATCTTTCAATTGCTGCAGCATCTGTACTTGCAAAAACTTACAGAGACGATTTTATGAACCAAATTGCAAAAGAATATCCTGAATATTTTTGGCAGAACAATAAGGGTTACCCAACAAAATTGCATCGAGTCGCTATTGCCGCACACGGCACAACCCCGTACCACAGACAAACATTTAGATTATTGTAACTTGTTGTAATCAAATCAGTCTTTGAAAGAAAACTCATAACATATTGAAATGTTATTACTTGTAAGAAAACATTTAAAAATTTGATTTTGAGTCGATTATATTCATTTTACGAATTGAATGTATTTGTCATAAATGGTCAAACAGTTGTCAAAATGGTCATAAGTTGGAGTTCGAAAAATTTTGATTAAATCGGAACTTAATACAGTATTTCATTCTGTATCAATAATTTAAACCTAAAT
>DYOJ01000030.1 GCA_020720705.1 Acetofilamentum sp. | reverse complement strand
TGAAGCGATTTCGATAAATTCTTCGTTTGAAAATTTGAGTTTGGGAGACATAATACACATTTGAGATTCAGTTTTGAACGGAATCAGATGGATGTGAGTGTGTCTGACTTCGGTGCCTATAACCAAGACCCCGACTCGCTTACAATCAATGGCTTCGCGAAGTGCTGCGGCAATTTTTTTTGAATACAAATGCAGTTCTGTAAATTTAGAATCGTCTAAATCAAAAATATAGTCGTTTTCAGCTTTAGGAATTACAAGTGTGTGTCCTTCGGCATTGGGGTTGATATCCAAAAAGGCTAAAAAATCGTCATTTTCGGCTATTTTGTGTGCGGGAATTTCTCCGCTGATTATTTTTGAGAATATTGTGCTCATGGTTATTCAAATGTAATATTTAGAATTTCAAATTGGAGCGTTCCCGCAGGAACGTTAACAGAAACACGGTCTCCTTTTTTGTGTCCCATAAGTCCTTTTGCGATTGGAGTATCTACGGATATTTTCTTTTCTTTAAGATTAGCTTCGCGTTCCGGAACGATTGTGTATTGAAGTTCGGTATTGGTTTTAAGATTTTTCAAGTGCACTGTGTTCATAAGCTGAACGCTTGATGTATCAATTTTACTTTCGTCCACCAGACGAGCATTTCTCAGAATTGCATTAAGTTCCGAGATTTTCATTTCAAGCAAACCTTGCGCCTCCTTAGCGGCATCGTACTCAGCATTTTCTGACAAATCGCCTTTATCACGAGCTTCAGCTATTTGCCTCGATATCTGTGGGCGCTGGATAGTTTCCAACTCATAAATTTCTGCTTTAAGTTTCTCAAAGCCTTCGCGTGTTAAATATGTAACGTTCGACATACTTTTTTTTAATGTTTATAGAATTTTTATAACATAAAAAATAAAGAATCTCGACTGCCGTGTGCACCGAGACTCTTTAATTTTGGGTGCAAATATAATAAAAAGAAGTATAGATGTCAAGGAATTAATGCGATTTTTTCTTACGAATAATGATATTACTTCCGAGCATAGCATTTTTCAAGTCAAATTTGGGAGGTTCAGGTTCAGTTTTGTGTTCGATATGCTTCGCTTCGTGTTCAATATGCTCGCGGTCGTGTACATCGGAGTGTTCGGGAACAAAATGCTTTGTTTCATCAACAACTTCTGTTGCATTTGGATTTTGAGTTATGTTTGACAACATTGTATCAAAATCAGTCATCTTTTTCTTTTCAATTCCCGCAGTGTATGACGGGCGATTTATTTTTTTTTTGTTTGAAAAAAATAGCCAAGCGACGAACGATATTATTGCAGCCGAAGCGATACTTATTGAAATATACATGTTTACAAAGTATTACGATTTACGTTTATTTTTTTCGATGCGTTTTTTGGTGTCCTTTTCTTGCTTGCGAATTTGTTTATCGCTCCTTTTTTTATTTACAACCTTGTCTCGATTTTTATTTTTTTCGTGAAGTTGGTCTATACGTTTTCTGGTAGGGTCATCTTGAATTTCATAAGCTCGTTCTCGCCTCAGGGCTTGGATTTCTTCTGATAATTTAATTTGCTTTTTTCTTCCGCGCTCATAAGCAGCGAGTTCGGCACCACGCAGTTTCATGTTTTTACCTCTGTTTAAGGCTTTTTTTTCGGCTTCGCTGAGTTCATATTTTTTATATAATTTCGCTTCTTTTTTGTCAAATTTCTTAATTACTTTTTGTTTTCTCAATGCTTCTTTTTTTCTCCAATAATCAAAAACAGCAGTTCTTTCCTCCTTTGTCATTGTCGAGTCAATCTCGTCTTTTTCTCTTTTTTCATATCGAAACATTTTTTTACGGCGGTCGAAATCATTTTCCGAAAGCATATATCTTGACCTGTTGTCTTTTCGTTCAATGGTTTTCAATATGTCTCCCTCCGAGCGTGAAAGTGTATCCGTAGGCTTTTCGCCTGCCTGAAGTGCGTTGTAAATTTTAACTGCTTTTTCAAACACTTTTTTCTCCTGTCCCGAGTAAATTTCATCGGCAATTTGAGCGGAATCAAACTCATGACAGGCTTTAAAATACTCTTCTTTTTCATCTATTGACATTGCTCGCCATTCACTGCGCGACGGTTTTTCGGGAGCTTTTTGTTTTTTTGATTTTTCTCTCTTTTTAAATAATTTGAATTTTTTGTTTTCCGTAGAGTCGTTCTGTATTGAATCCGTTTGGGTGCTGTCTGATTCTGTTTGTAAAGTATCTTTTCTGAATTTGAAGAATTTGCAAGGTTTTCGAGTTTTTTTTTGTTCACGATACGAAGAGTCCGCAGGAATACTGTCGTTTTCTTGCGCATGTATGGTGTGAGTGAATGAAAAAACTACTATTATTGTAAGAAAAATTAGAGCTTTGAGCATGGAACTATTTTTTTTCGCATTTGTAATATTAGAGTTAAGACATCAGATTACAGACAACAGAATATAAAACATTGTAATTCAATATTTTAAAATTCGGATATATAATAATTTATTTTCGTTTATATAAAAAATTCAATTTACAAAAATATCTAAATTAATGAAAGCAAAGATACTATTTCTTTTGGGTTTTACAAGTTTACTTGTCCCATTTTTTTCATGTAATTACGAGCAACCCGGTATTCCCGTTGTTCCGGTAGATATAGAATTGAACCTGAACGACCCGCAATATTTTGAATTAAAATCGTCCGGAAATTTTGTTTATATAACGGGCGGCGTAAACGGTATTATTGTGTATCGGAAAAGTTCGGATGAGTTTTGCGCTTATGAACGCACCTGCCCTCACGACCCTGACTGCGGTCGGGTTACTGTGGATGCGGATGTTTTTTTTGCACAAGATACTGTTTGTTGCAATTCAAAATTTTCGTTAGATGTTGATGGCGCAGTTGTGAGCGGTGATTCTAAGTTTCCGCTTCGCATGTATTCGGTTAGCTACTCTGCAAATCAAAATCGTATTTGGATTAAAAATTAGCTGTTTTGAGCTTTCATTAAAATTATCCGAAAAGTTGTTCCCTTATCGGTTTCGGAATTTTTAACAAAAATTTTGCCCTTATGATAGGTTTCTACAATACGTTTTACGAGTGAAAGTCCCAGCCCCCAACCTCGTTTTTTTGTTGTGTATCCGGGTTTAAAAACAGTTTTGTGTAAATGTTTTGGTATGCCCTTGCCTGTATCACTGATATCTAAGTAAATTCTGTCGGGTTTATCGTTAAGTATCAAAACGATATTTCCTTTTCCGTTCATCGCATCAATCGCATTTTTGCACAAATTCTCAATCACCCACTCAAAAAGGGTTACATTCAAAGGGATATAAACTTTATTTTCAAACAGTTCGGTAAAATAGGCAACTTTACCCGATGTTCTGGTTTTCAGATACGAAACAGCGTTATAAATAACCTCTGTGATATCAACCGGTTGTAAAACAGGCTCTGAACCTATTTTTGAAAAACGTTCTGTAATCGTTTCCAAACGTTTTACGTCTTTGCTGACTTCGTCTATCAATTTAGTATCTTCGGAACGCAGTTTCATAAGCTCCACCCATGCAACCAGCGAAGAAATTGGTGTTCCGAGCTGATGTGCGGTTTCTTTTGACATTCCTACCCATACTTGATTTTCTTCGGCACGGCGTGAGCTGCTGAAAGCCAGATACGCAATCAGTATAAAAAGCACCGTAACTCCGATTAGCACAAACGGAAAATAAAATAAATTTGTAAGTAAAACAGAATCACTATAATAAACATAATTTTTGGTTCCGTCAGGCAGGTCAATGATTATCGGTTCGTGAGAGGCTTTCATTTCTGCAAGCACTTCTTCGGCATATTCTGCTCGCTTGGCTTTTCGTTCGTTTAAGTTTCTGTATTGTAGTATGTTATTGTCGTTATCAGTCAATATTACCGGAATAGTTGTGTTATTTTCGAGGATTGAAAACAAAGTTGCACTCGGAACATTTTGTATTTCGCGAACAGCTTCTGCCCAAATTTCAATCCGTGCTCGTTCCTGAAATGATAATTTCCTGACTAAACTTTCGGAATACCAAAGTACTGCAAAACTTATTAATACCGCACCTACAAATAGTGATAATTTTATGTTTAATTTTCTTGAATAAATATTCATACAATTGCTTGATAAAAATTTCAAAAATAGTTACGTTAAGGGTAGGCGGCATATAAAGTTGAAAAAAAGTCAACTTATTGATTATATGTAAATTACCATAAATTTCAATTACAAAAAACGGACGAAGTAATATTTCAAAAATCATAATAAAAATTCGCAATTCCTGTTCTGATACCAAACACAAAAAAAGGTTCTTTTTGAGTTATCTCACCCTGAATTGTTTGTCGGGTTTGAACGCCGGTGTAAACACTTAAATTTGTTCGCGGATTTACTAAAAAAGATGCAAAAATATATGTGTTTTTCACTTGCTTTTCAATTTGCTCTGAAATATCTAAACCATTCTCAGTCAGAAAAATATCAGAATTAGATTGTGTTGTCGCTTGTGTGAAATGTATGTTTGCAGAAATTCGCTTATAGGAATATCTGCCTATGAAAACAAATTCGTCGAAACGAGTACCGAAAGGATGTGCCAATTCCTGATTATGGTGTGTCCATGTTTGATAACGAATACTATCGTGTGTGAATATTGAGGACATTGCATTGTTGTATTCAGCCTGTATAAACATATTGTGTGCCTCAAACTTACGATGAAAAACATCATAAATTTTCAGTCCTGCTTGCCATGCTGTTCGGTTTGTTCCTTGCAAATCTGAAGCATATTGACCATATAAAATACTGCTTTTTGTAGTTTTAAGTTTGAAATTAACACCTGCTAAAGCGTTGTTGTTTATGCTTTTATTTTGAGCTACTGTTCTTAATCCGATAAGTGGCACAAAATAATCATAAGTGAATTTATTAGAATAAAAAGCTGTATCATTGGTTTGATAAATTACGCCTTCAAATACTCCTAACTCTATCCTGTTCAGAAAGTTATAAGCTAAATAATTGAAAGCAGCGTGTTTTTTTATGTGCGGATAATAATAGACAAGCGAAAAATCCTGAAATTCGGCAAAAATTGTTGTGTATTGAAACCCATTTTTTCGATATTCGGCTCTCAAATACGGATAATTAAATGCGTTATCAGAAAGAAGCAATGAGCGATACCCGTCGCCTATGAAATGTTTCCCGTATCCGAGTTGCAAGTTGATAGAATTAGAGGCTTGAAAATTAATGTAGGAGCTGACATAAGCAAAGTCAGACTGTTCCGGAGTTTCGTTTTTATATTTTACAGCCCCCTGTCCGGGCACTACCAGCCTATTGGCTATCCACGACTGTAGGTATGGTCTGAATTCAGAATAATTTTCGTAAAAACTTGTATAAAATGATAGTCGTTCTCCGATTTCACCCAGCATTTCGACACCCCTTGTATTTAGCAAAAAACGGTGAGTCGAATCATTTAACATTCCGGACTCAACATAAAGTAAAGGATTGATTTTTAATTTAATATCCTTGGTATTTAAGAATAAAAAATCGTCAAAAAATGTGATTTTCCAGATATACCGTTCCTTATATTTTTTAAAAAACTCAGTTCTTTCATCCAACAGATAAATCGAAGTATCGGTATAGTTTCGCACAGTACCTGAAACAATTACAGGTTTCATTCCGATAACTAAGCGTTCGTTGGTGCGCAGTAACCCATGCTCAGTTCGTGCTGAAATTTCGTTTCCGAGCGGAAGGTTCACTGCTTGTCCATTCAAAATCGTCGCCGACATGCTCACAAAAAGTAACAGGGCTAAAGTTTTATATATAGTCATCTTTTCGATATTTATCTGTTTCATTATCAGTTATAATACTCAAATATCCCGAATATCTTGTTTTGGAAATTTGACCGGATTCTACTGCAGATTTTATTTTGCAACCCGGTTCGTGAGTATGTGTGCAATTGTTAAATTTACAATAGGGAGAATACAATCGAAATTCTTTAAAAAAATCGGAAACATCTGAATTTGTGAAATCTGTCAATCCGAAGCCTTTTATTCCGGGCGTATCAATCAGGTAACCTTCCCCGAACGGATGCATTTCAGCAAATGTGGTTGTGTGTCGCCCTTGTGTGTGAGCACTCGAAATCCGACCTGTTTTAATTGATAATTTGCTGTTTAGTGTATTTATCAAACTTGATTTTCCTACACCTGAATTACCTGAAAGCAACACGGTTCGATTTTTAATAAATTCACCAAACTCAGATATTCCGATACATTGATTTACAGAAATTTGAAATGTTTTATATCCAATTGTTTCATACATGTTTCTGATAGTTTCCATTTCCAAAGTTTCTTCGGTTGTCAATAAATCTATCTTATTAATAACCACAATCGGTTCAATGAAGTTTTGTTCGGCGGCAGCCAGGAAACGGTCTAAGAATTCGAGATAGGTTTTTGGCATTTTTAAGGTAAACACCACAACAGCGTAATCAATATTTACGGCAAGAACATGTGCATATCTCGAAAGATTTGTTGAACGTCTGACGATTTTATTTTTTCGGGGCAGGATTTTTACAATTACGCCTTCGCCACCGCTGAGTTCTATTTCGACATATTCTCCAACGGCAATCGGATTTGTGCTTTTATAATCATATTGCTTAAATTTTCCGCGCAAAACACAAGGCACGATGCTGCTATCATTATCTATTTTAACAAGATAGTGCTTGCCGGTTGATTTTATCACAATTCCGTTTATCATATCGCAAATTTAAAAACCTTTTTGATTATTTTCATTATTTTGTTTCGGAAACAACAAAATAACCGCACCTATACAGAATTAACCTCTTAATATTTAGGGCTTTATAGAAATATTCTCAAAAAAAATCACCCACAAATAAAACCGGCATTATTTATGCTATGTAAAGAACGTTGTATAACTTGCATACGAGACTTTAATAAAAAAAAGAAAAGTTTTCAACAAAAAAAACGAAATTTTTTGTTTATGGTACATTTTTTGAATCTAAACAGAAATATAACACAGAAATATTAGTCATTATTAAATACTCAATCAGATGGAAAATACAATCAGAGTTGAACGAGCAAAGAAAAAAATAACTCAAGCTGAATTGGCTGACAAAGTTCAAGTGTCGCGTCAAACAATACATGCAATTGAGACAGGTAAGTTTGTGCCGTCAACTGTCTTAGCTCTTAAAATTGCAAACTTTTTTAATGTTAAATTAGAAGAGTTATTCAAATTAGAGGATACTGACTTACATTAGTCTTGAAAAAATTCTTTCTTAGGGGTATGAGCACGGTACGGGTTGTATAATTCGTATTCGTGCTTATTTATTGCGCAATCCCGTTTATCCGGAATATTTAAAGAATTTACGTATATAACCAAAGGAAATCAGCTGACAGTTAGATTTGCGGCAAACGTATGACAATCATACGCTTATATCAATTTATACTCTTAACTATAAACAGTCTATATCCTATTGTTTGATAATTTTCAGCACCGTTTTTATTTTTTCAGTTGAAATTTCTAAAAAATACAAACCTTCCGGTAGTTGCGAAGCTGAAATCATAGTACGGGTAGCTCCGGCTTGTAATAGTTGGTAATTAATTTCTTGGCCGGATATATTATAAATCTTAAGGTACCCTGAATTAGAAATCGGTGTGGTAAATCTTATTTCAAACGATTCACTTATGGGGTTTTGATATACAATTTCTTCATCCGAAACCATAAAATTTGAATTAAAATTATTCTCAAATTGCAGCACCAAAGTTACCGGTAGGTGGTCAGACATTGTATATAAAGCATCAATAACTTCAGTAGGAGCAGATGTATTTGTGCCGTTTGTAAGCGAAGTATTAAAATGGTTACCATCCTGCCCTATCGTTACATAATCTGAAGAATTGTAAAAAACACCGTCTGTTTGATTTTCAATGGCTTTTGAAACCATTATAAAATCGAACCGGTCATCCATACCGCCGCTCGCCGCACACCCATTGGATGAATAATGTGTGGATTGCGTATGATAATCGGCATAGTTCGAATTATTTGTCCAAGTTCCGATTTGATTAATCGGGTCGTAGAATCTATAATTTACATTGGAATAATTTATCAAATTTTGAAACCCTTCTTCGGAAGCATCATAAAAATTCAAATCCCCCAAGAGGACATAGTTTGACGAATTTTGAAAAAAACCGAGAGATAAGTTATACATCAAATTATCGGTAGCAGTGGCTCTATCGTTTTCATCATCGCCTGTACTTCCCGCTTTGGGGTGCATAGAGAAAAACGTAATTGGAGTTTCCGGCTCTGTAAGTGCCATCATGTTAAACGCATCAATGTAGCCATTATTTGAACCTAAGGGAATTTGAAACGACTTTTGGCTTACAAATCTAAATTTGCTGTTGTTGTAATACATAGCATTTATTGAATACGTACCTGTTCCTATACGCCTACTGTAATACGTTATACCATTGATATTTAAAGTTTCATTAAGAAGCAAATCAACAGATGCGGCACTTGCATTCATTTCGTTCACACTAATAATATCGGGGTTAACATATTCGAAAATTGTTCGTAATGCTTCATTTTTCTGTTCGATACTATTATTAGATTCTGTACAATAATCTGTTATTTTATCATAATATAACAAATTGTAGTGCATAAGTTTTATTTCGTTTTGGGCAAATAGTTGTATCTGCAAAAATAATGCGACGGCAAAAAATAAAATTTTCATAATTGATTGATTTAAAAACAATAAACGCCTCAATTTGGTTTCGGGGCGTTTGTTATTTGTGTTAAAATTATCCTTTTAAGGCTTCGGCACCGGCCGTAATTTCTAAAATTTCAGTTGTAATAGCAGCTTGTCGAGCTTTGTTGTAGGTAAGTTTCAGTTCTCTAATCATTTGAGTTGCATTATCGGTCGCTTTGTGCATGGCTGTCATTCGAGCACCCTGCTCGGCGGCAAAGGAATCAATCAGAACTTTATACAACATTGTTCGTAATGTATTTGGGACGATTTGCTTTACAATGCTATCTACATCCGGTTCAAATATATAGTCTGTCTTATGATTTCCGGCACTTGCCGAAGTATGAATCGGCAAAAATTGTTCGTGTCGTAAAATTTGGACAGCCGCATTTTTAAACTGATTGTAAACAAAATCAATACGGTCATATTTGCCATCGATAAATTCCTTCATCATCGTATTCGCATACTCCGAAACCTTGCCAAAAGTCAAATCTTCGTACACATGGTCTGCACGTTCAAATGTACGGTATCCTTTGCTTGCCAGAATATCGCCTCCTTTTTTTCCGAGCGTGAGGATGTGCACATGTTTATGTTGGAATTGTTCAGCGTAAACTGTAGTCAATAATTCGATTACTTTTTTAGAAACATTTGCATTGAACGGTCCGCAAAGCCCTCTGTTTGAGCTTATAGCAACAATCATAACTTTTTTAGGCTCGCGTTTTTCGGCATACGGATTTTCGGAAATATCTAAACCGGATGCGCTTAAATGTTCCAAAATTTCATGTTGTTTATTGGCATACGGTCTTATGCGTGTAACCGCATCTTGTGCTTTTCGTAACTTAGCTGCGGATACCATTTTCATGGCATTGGTTATTTGCTTAGTGGATTGCACCGATGCAATTCTCGACCGAATATCTTTTAAATTTGCCATAACTTGATTATACTAAGGTGTTAACTAAATCAATGTATTGCTGTGCGGCTTGCTCATTTGTAACACCTTTAAATTTTGCCCACGCATCATATTTGGCTGCACCTTTAAAATCGAAACCTCCCGGACGTGAACCGGAAACATCTCCCTCGGTAACCTGCTTGTAGAGTGCATAAAGTGTCAACAAAACATCGTTTGACGGTCGTTCCGTGATTGATTTCGATTTCTCAACAGCTTGATTAAACAAAGTTAAATCCATGATATTCAAATCTATGTCGTTTATTTTTTGTACCCCGAAGCTATATCTTTAGCGACTTTGGTCATAATTTCGGAAGCTTCATCCGTAAGTTGTCCTGCTTTCAAAGTTGACATGACATCCGGATGTTTTGCTTTTAAATATTGCAGATATTCTACTTCAAATTCCTTAACTTTATTGGCAGGCACATCCCGCAACAATCCTTTTGTTCCTGCAAAAATAATTGCAATTTGGTCTTCAACTTTGAACGGATTGAATTGTAGTTGCTTAAGTATTTCTACATTTCTGCGTCCTTTTTGCAATACTCCTAAAGTTGCAGCATCCAAATCCGACCCGAATTTAGAAAACGCCTCCAATTCTCGATATTGAGCTTGGTCTAATTTAAGTGTACCGGCAACTTTTTTCATAGATTTAATTTGAGCGTTTCCGCCTACTCGCGATACCGATATACCCACGTTGATAGCAGGACGAATACCGGAGTTGAATAAATCTGATTCCAAGAAAATTTGCCCGTCGGTAATAGATATAACATTTGTAGGAATATACGCTGACACGTCTCCTTCTTGAGTTTCAATAATCGGCAGTGCTGTGAGCGAGCCGCCGCCTTTTACAAGGTGTCTGATAGATTCCGGCACATTGTTCATCTTTTTTGCAACAGAATCGTCAGCGATAATTTTTGCTGCACGTTCCAGCAAGCGAGAGTGCAAATAAAACACATCTCCCGGATATGCTTCACGTCCCGGCGGTCTGCGCAAAAGTAAGGAAACTTCGCGGTAAGAAACGGCTTGTTTGGACAAGTCGTCATAAACAATCAATGCCGGACGTCCGGTGTCTCGGAAAAACTCACCGATTGCCGCACCTGCGTAAGGAGCATAAAACTGCAAAGCAGCAGGGTCGGCAGCAGTTGCTGTTACAATAACCGTGTATGCCATTGCACCTTTGTCTTCGAGTGTTTTGGCAATGCTTGCAACTGTTGAACCTTTTTGCCCGACGGCAACATAAATACAATAAACCGGTTTACCTTGTTCGTAAAACTCTTTTTGATTAATAATGGTATCAATTGCAATAGCCGTTTTTCCGGTTTGACGGTCTCCGATAATCAGCTCACGTTGCCCGCGACCAATCGGTATCATTGCATCAATGGCTTTGATTCCGGTTTGCAAAGGTTCGTTTACAGGTTGTCTGTAAATTACGCCCGGAGCCTTTCGCTCCAAGGGCATCTCGTAACGCTCTCCGGTAATGACACCCTTGCCGTCAATAGGTTCGCCGATAGTGTTGATGATGCGACCGAGAAGTCCCTCGCCGACATTGATGGATGCAATTCTGCGCATTCGTTTTACAACATCGCCTTCCTTAATTCCGGAGGACGGTCCCAAAAGAACGGCTCCGATATTATCTTCCTCCAAATTGAGAGCTATGCCTTTCACTCCGTTTGAAAACTCAATCATCTCGTTGGACTTTACGCCTCTGAGACCGTAAATTCGGGCTATACCGTCACCGACTTCTATCACCGAGCCTACTTCTTCAAAATCGGCTTTCGTGCTGATGCCTGAAAGCTGTTGTTTTATGATTTCCGAAACTTCTGCGGGGTTAATTCCTGCCATGATATCGTATTTTAAATATTCTTTACTGTTTTAATTTTCAAGCAAATCTTTTTCAATTTGTGATAACTTATGCGCTACCGAGCCGTCAAACTGTTCGTCGTCAAGTCGTATGATAAATCCGCCTATCAAAGAGGCATCTGTTTGGTGTGTCATTTCCACTTTTGTTTTATACCGTTCGGAAATAACCGCTTCTATTTCTTTCAAAAACTTAGGCTCAACATCCTGAGCAACTGTGAGATGTACAGCTGTAATGCGGTAAAACTCTCGAAATAAGGTTAAAAAATTTCTTGCAATATCAAAAAGAAATGCCTCACGTTTGTTTTTTGTGAGAACGCCAAAAAAATCAATGGTCAGTTTTGAAACAGACTTGCCGATAGCTTGTTCAAAAATCCTTTTTTTTAACGAAGCTGCAACAACCGGACTCTCGAGCAACATACGAAAATCTTCGGCTTCGGATAAACTGAAAAGCATTTTCATGTCCGCGTTAATGCGCTCGGCGACTTTTTGTTCTTGTGCCGTTTCAAACAATGCTTTTGCATATCGCACTGATATTCTGTTTGTATTCATCTTAATTGAGTTGAATATCTTTAAGTAATTTCGATGCAAATTCAGTTTGGCGAGCATCCGATTTCAGATTTTCGCGCAAAATCTTTTCAGCAATTTCAACAGACAGACTTACAACTTCCTGACGAATTTGACTTAGAGCTGTTGCTTTTTCACTCTCAATTTGTCGGCGTGCTGATACTATGATTTTAGCGGCTTCTGAGGTTGCTTCTGTTTTAGCATCAGCAATTATTTTATCTTTAACCTCACGAGCTTCTTTCAAAAGGCTTTCGCGTTCGGTTTTTGCCTGCTGTAATATTTTATCGTTATCTGCCTGTATTTTAGCCATTTCGTCGCGGGCTTTTTCGGCAGATTTCAGAGCGTCTTCTATCGAAGTTTCGCGCTCTTTGAGCGATTGTAAAATTGGTTTCCACGCAAATTTTTTGAGCAGAAACAGAACAATTCCAAAGGTTACGAGCATCCAAAATACCAGCCCGAAATCAGGAGTAACTAAACCCATAGCATTATTATTTTAAAAATTTTAAATCTATGTCAATATCAGATGAGTGGTTTTATGACAGAAAGAAAAAAGCAAGGTTTGACCAATCGTCAAACCTATGCGATTTACTTAAAGCTTATCAATAAGCTGATAACGATGGCGAAGAAGGCTACACCTTCAACAAGGGCGGCGGCAACAATCATGTTTGAACGTATGCTGCCTACTGCTTCAGGTTGGCGTGCAATGGCGTCCATGGCTTTACCGCCAATGCTTCCGATTCCTACACCTGCTCCGATTACTGCTAATCCTGCTCCCACTGCGGCGCCTAAATGTCCGAGTGCTGCATCCAAAATTACAACTAACAATTCCATTTTCTCTAAAATTTATATGAGTAAAAAATGTTTCAAAAAAATATCTTCAAGAATGACCTCACTAATGATGTTCTGCATGTTCGTGTTCTTCTGTAGCCATGCCAAAATACAATGCAGACAGCAGTGTAAATACATAAGCCTGAATAAACGCAACAAGTAATTCAAGGAAAAACAAAAATACCGTAAATATTGTCGAGAATACAGCTCCGCCGTATCCGGCAACGGGTGTCATCTCTCCGAAAATAAATATCAAACTTAAAAATCCGAGTGCAACAATGTGTCCGGCAGTAATATTTGCAAACAAACGCACCATGAGCACGAACGGTTTGATGAATATACCCAAAAATTCGACAAAGGGCATAAGCGGTATTGGAAGTTTGAGCCACCACGGTACTCCGGGTGTCCAGAAAATATGCTTCCAATAGTCTTTATTGCTGCTGATTGTTGTGATAACAAAAGTAAACAAGGCTAACACCATAGTTACGGCAACATTGCCTGTCAGGTTTGCGCCGCCGGGAAAAATCGGAACCAATCCGAGCAAATTATTGATGAATATAAAGAAAAATACAGATAATAAATAAGGTGTGTATTTGAGGTATTTTTTTTCGCCCAATGAATCCCGAGCAATATCATCCCGAATAAATAAAATGAGCGGCTCAAGAACCGATTGCATGCCCTTAGGTGCAAGTCCTTTTCTACGTGTGTAAGTTTTGGCAACCGAAAGGAACAACCACAAAATCAATATCGCACTTACGAACAGCGCAAGTGTATTTTTTGTTATCGAAAAATCATAAGGACGATATTCGACACCGTCAATTTCCTGAACAACTTTACCGATGTTTTCGCCTTCGTGCGCAACATAATAGCCCTGATATTCAACAGATTCGTGCCCTTCATGAAATTTGGAGGACATAAAAACGTCAAAGCCGGAAAATTGACTGTACACAATTATAGGCAAATAAATACTCACATGTTTTTCGCCGACAGTCATAATATGCCACTCGTAGGCATCGCCCACATGTTCCATAATCATTTTACCCGGGTCGAATTTTTCTTTTGCATGATGTGTGTCGTGCAAAGCAACCGTATCGGTTTCGTGGTGTTGCGCTTGGCTGACACCGTAAACAAACGTAATGGCAAGCAGTACGGTTGCAAATTTTCCGAATATACCGTTCAACATCGAAGCTCTTTTTATTGATAAATTTAATCGTTTGCAAAAGTATAAATTTTTGTACGAATTTTCTAATATTTTTAAAACATATTTACAATTGTATTTTAAACAGTTTTTTATATTTATTAACACTCTGAATATCAGCAAAAGTTAAATAATATTTCTTAGGTAGAAGCAAAGAACTCGGTGCTCACACATTTTAAATTTAGGTTTTATACAATTCTTGCAAACAATCAGCGAGCGTTTTAGAGAAAACGATTTTTTGATTTTTGGAATTAAGTATAATCATTTACTTTTACGACAAATATTTTGAGTGATTTAAGAGGTCAAGAATTGAAGTCATGACAGCAAAACACGTTAAAAATATAGACTTATATTAAACCGAAAAATTAATATTACATAATAAACTTCTAAAATACGGATT
>DYOJ01000029.1 GCA_020720705.1 Acetofilamentum sp. | reverse complement strand
GCTAAGCGGCTTATCGGAGTGGTCTCAATAATATTTATAAAAATTAAAAATCCTGTCAGGATATTTTTTAGTAAATCTCGGAACAAAAAGTTCTGTTATTTTTTTATCAATTCGATTTCAAATAGTTTGGGCCAGCGTTTTCCGGTAACAAACAAGCGTTTTCCGGTTTTGTCATACGCAATACCGTTCAAAACATCGGTAGTTTCAACCCAATCATTCATGGGTAATATTCCGTCTAAATCAATATACGCCAGAACTTTTCCTGTTGCCGGGTCAATACGTGCAATTTTTTCGTATTGGTAAATATTTGCATAAATTTCACCGTCTATATATTCTAATTCGTTAAGATTTTTTACAGGACCTTGGTTGTCATAAATTTCCAAACGGTCTGTTTCCGAGTATGTTGTAGGGTCTAAAATTCGAATAGCAGGACTTCCGTCTGACATATAAAGTTTGTCGCCGTCCGTGCAGATTCCCCATCCTTCACCGGAGTAAGAAAATTCGTCGAGTAATTTAAAATCGTTAAAACTGTAAACAAAACCGCGTCCCGAATCCCAACTAAGTTGAATAATTTTGTCGTCAAACAATACAATACCTTCCCCAAAAATATCGGTAGGAATAGCAAAACTTTGCACAACTTCACCTGTTTCAAATTTCACCTTTCGCACTGTGGATTCACCTTTTAAACCGGTGGCCTCATATAAAAAACCGCCATGATAAAACAAGCCTTGAGTGTAAGCGTTTACATCGTGCTTATAAACTTTTTTTACACGATACGTATAGTTTTCGGGCTTAGTTTCGGGGTAGATTATGATATTTTTTGAAACAATCAACTTTTTTTCATGCTCAAAAACTTCAAATTCCACTTTGTTACTGCCTGTTTTTCCTCGCGTTCCGTCCCACAGGAAAGAAAGTTCACTGTTGCTTAATTTCGATATAAAATTTCGATTCAAATAAATGTGTACTGAATCCGGTTTCCGTTCACCTACCGGAATAAGTGTAAAAGTTATGGTCTCTCCGAGTTGGTAATTTGCTGACTGTGAAGGAGAAACCTTTACAGTGTATGGTGTTTCGGTTTGCGGGATTTTGGACGAGTTATTGCTTGTGTCCAAATTTCTGGTGTCAGATTTTATCTCAGGTTTGCATGCAAACAATAAACTACCGATAACAAGCAATAATGCTATATGTCTGAAATTCATATTGTTAAAATTAATATTAAAAAACTCAATTGTTTATGATAGATTTATTGTTTGTCGGGTTGTTCCGGGCTTTTCGTATCAATTCTCGCTTCCATTCACGATAATGATAAAAATACATCGGTTCAAATTGGTCAGACCCCGGGCGGGGGGCCGGTAAAATTTGCAATGTTCCTTCGGGATGTATCAAATAATAAGTAGGAAAACTTACAACTTTGTAATCCGAAAAAATCTGAGCATTCTTATCTGCATATAAAAACGTCCAATTGCAAGCGTTCTGTGTACGAAATTTCAACATGTCATCATAAGAACCGCCTGTCCAAACTGTTACGATTTCTAAGAGGTCGGTATTTTTGTCATAAAGAGATTTCAACAAACTTAAATCTTGCATACATGAATAGGAATCCGGGTTGAAAAAATTGAGATATAAAAATTTACCTCTAAACGATGAAACAAACATCGAAGTTTCATTATGAGCTTTTAGAGTGAAATCCGGAACAGGATTGCCTACCATTAATTTAGAAGCAGTCAAAATAAAATTTTGGGCAATATGCTTGTTTTCAATATTTTTAATGTTTGATATATTTTTCCTAAGATAACTTAAAATGTCAGCTTTCAGGAAATTGTCTATATAAAATCGTTCGTGTAAATTTACTAACAATACAAATTCAGCAACAGTCGTGTTTCTTGTTTTTAATGTTTCAGCAACTTGATTTACAAGAGTTTCTATCTCAACTTGTTTTCGTATTTGGGTATCAAGTTTCAATGTTTTTTGTTCGAATAAAAAATTTCCGAATATTTCAAAAACAGCTCTGTTGTATGCCGGATTTTCAAATACGACTTCATTCTCAGAAAAATAGGATTCAAACAGTTTTTGCTTGTTTCTTTTATAACCCAAAAAACGCAAATGTGCAAGGTCATAATAGATGTAATCCTTTAAAAATTTGTTTTCAAATAACTCAAAAGAATCCTGCACTGCACTTATCGCAGCATCTGCTTTGGCAGAATTAACACGTCCGGAATATCCCTCAAAAAGTTCGGGAATCATTGAGGCGTACATTTTTTCGTAACGCCGCAAATTTGTATTTATATCATGTTCCGAAGCATTCAGCACATTGATATAAAACTCTTGCGGTTTAAAATAAGGATTCAGTGCATCTTCTTGCCTGATTTCTGTTTTTTGGGGTAAAGATATTTGGTATGAAGTTCCATGTTCGGCATACAAAACGCCTTCAAATACTTGCAGATTGATGCGCAATTGGATTGTCGAACGAGCAGGTGCCGAAACAGAGAACGAAAAATCGCCGTTTTGCTCAACGATTGCTTCTGTTACCGTAGTTTTTGTTTTTGTAATAAAATCAGAATACACGAACAATCTCAAAGTATCTCCGGAATACGTTTTAGCATTTCCGAAAACCGTAATTGATTGAGCCTGTGCTATTGACACAGCGAAAAGTATCAAAATAATTGTAAAAAATTTCATCGGTAATTTTTCATTGATAACGAAAAGAATCGGATTTATGTTGTTATATTAAATATTATTCAAAGTTCTGAAAAAAGTTTTTGGACATTGTTTTAGAATCAAAAAAAACTAACACTAAATTTTCATTTTTTTTAATTTTTCATTTAACTGTTGTAATTCTGTTTCTTTTTTAGTTATTTCTTTATGGAATTTTTCTAAATCAGTCGGTAAATATAAATCAAAGTTTTTTATTTTATCCAAATCTAAATTATTTATGTTTTGTCCTCTTAATGTTGCAATGTGTTTGCGGAAACTAAAAGACAAAAATCTGTAAAATAATGCTTTAGCTAATTTTTCATCTTTGCATCTAATTATTGATAAAAAACCACCGACAGCACAATCTTTGTGGTCTTCTGTGATATAAACAACTTTACCCAAATGTTTTAAACTACCACTTGAATTTGAAATAATTATATCGTTTATTTTTGGATTTAATTCCTCTGGCAATTCATAATTTTCATCTAAATAAATTAGTTTTGTTGTTAAATCTAATTTGCCGGTTTGTAAATCTAAATTACTTGCGGTTAATACCTTTTTGTTGGTTTTTCGCGGGACTTCTGCTTTTTTATTGTAAGTCAACCCCCCAAAGTATTTTAAATCACCGTTTATAATTAAATCAGAAAGTTGATATTGTTTAAGTTCGTAATTATCAATTATATCGCCTAATTGACTGTTAGATTGAATAATATAATTATCAGATATAAAAAACGAAGACGGATTGTGTAATACGAAATTTTGTTTTTGCAAAAGTGTATTGGTAGAAACATAAGACAAATTATCTTGTAAAGTTTCGGGTATTGATAAAATCAGGTTTTCAAAATTTGCTTGAATATGAGCATTTATTTTGTTGTTGTTCATCAAATCGGTTTCGTCAAATAATGCGGTTTCTATGTTGCCGTTATCGTTTTTTAAAATTTCAAAACCGTCTCTTCCTCTGCTTTTTGAGTATCTGTAACCAAGAAATGCTTCTTGTTCTTTCTTTTCACCTGAATATGCAATAACAGTTTTATTATTGTAATTCATATAATTAACTGCAATTGAAACTAATTCGTTATTAAGTTCAAATTCATCAAAGTTTGTAATCGGTATCGTTAAATCTGTTAGATTGTTTTTTCTAAAAATTTCTAATAAAGAGGTTTTAACAATAATTAATTGTGCTAAAATTGAATTATCGTTTTGATTGTTGCAAAATTCATATATTTCCAAAAAGCAAGAATTTATATTTGATTTTTTACGCTTTTTCAAAAATAAACTTACAGTTGTCGTATTCGTTGGTTTAAATGTTTTATCTCTTAACTCTACAATTGCAATTATATTAAAGTGAAGTAAAAGCATTTTTCTTGTTTCTGTATAAATTTTGCTTTCATTGTTTAAAATACTTAATGGTAAAATTATACCTGCTATTCCGCTTTCTACTAATAAATGGTTTATTCGTTCAACGAATAAACATTCAATTTCGGCACTTTTAGGGGAAATATATTTATAAAATGAAAAATTTTTCTCTCCATTTTTTAAATCTTGTTTAAAATTAGATATAGAAAAAGGCGGATTGGAAACTATTATATCAAATTTTTCAATTTTTTTCGCTGGGGCATTTGTTTTTAAAACACCTGTAAAATCCTTACTTGTGTAAAAGTCATCTAAACCATCGGCGTTTAAAATAATTGCATCGCCATCACCGTATAAAAACATAGCTACTTTGGTAGTTTTTGCCAAACGATAATCTTTTTCAATACCATAAACAAATTCTTTTGCCCAAAAGAAATTTTCTTTAATACTCAAAAAATGTTTCTGTATTCTGCCAACCAAGTCGGTTACTTCTATATTATTTATATGTTGTTCAATTTCATCAATTGCCTCCGTCAAAAAATGACCTGCTCCGCATGCATAATCAATGATATATGGTAAAATTTCCGGATTTTTATCTTCTATTTTTTTCGTTATAATTTTATTGATTGGAATAGATTTTAATATAAATCTTGCAAGTGGCGTTGGTGTAAAAAATTGCCCTGCTTCCTGTTTAACACCTGTATTTAACAAATCTTCAAAAAAATCTCCCAAAAACTGGTGCTTTGCAGTATATTTGATTTGATATGTTTGTAATAATTCAACAATTTCTTTTATAATACTATAATTTTTGTTGTAAGTTTCTGAATTATAAATATCTATAAAATAAAATTCAAAAGCAGATAAAAAGAATTTCGATTGAATTTCAATTTGCAAATAATCTTTTAAACCTTTTTGATAAAGATTTGATAATCTTTCAATTATATTTTCAAAACTATCATTTATTTTCCATTGAAAATCAAGTTCTTCGTTAAAGTTTTTAATATCTTCGTCGTATATTTTACAAACAAATAAATTAAAAATTTTATTAAAAGCATTTGATTTATCAGATATAGCATAACGTCTTAAAATTTCGGCAAAACTATTGAACAACCCCCTACCTGTTTCTTGGTCAAGTTCTTTTAAGTCTTTTTTTAGCAAATTTCGTTTTTGTGAAAAATATAAGGTGGAATTTTCGGCAAAAATACTCTCTAAAATAAATGATTTGTCCCAACTATCAAATAGTTCCTGATTATTTGAACCTTTTAAACTGTTACAATCAATTGCCTCTGCTGTAAACTTTATTTCGTTTTGAAAATTTGAAGAATATAATATTAAAAGTTTGGTTTCTTTTTCTTGCACTAAGTATGAAAACAGTTGTCCACCGTCTTCAATCATATTATTTCGTTCTTTTGCATATTCTTCGCCCCAAGTTTTACATTCTATTAAAGCATAAGTTTTTCGTTTTGTGTCTTTTAATAAAATATCCAATCTTCCGCTTGTTCCGTGTCCGGATTTCCAAGTTTTTTCTAATTCTATACAATTTGCCGGATAACCTTTTTTTAATAACCGAATTACACATTCTAAAACAACAAAATTTTCCGGTTGTTTAAAATTAGATGTTGTTTTATTCCAAATTTTTATATCAGTTCCATAGTCAATAGTTGATTTCTTTATGTCCGATTTATCAATATTTAGTTTGATTTTATACTCGGTATTAGAAATCAATGTATTTTCATTATCACTTTTTGCAAATCCAAGTTTTTCAAACTTTTTATCAAAGTCCATTTTTTATTGTTTTATGTTTGAGTATCGGTTTTATGTATAAACAAATGGAAATTAAGAGTCCCCAATGAAATTATCAGACTAATTTTCGCCCAAGTGTTCAACCGTTTTGAGCCATTTTTCTCGTTTTTCGGGAGTAGAGCCTTTTATCGGGCTGAGTGTTGATATTTTAACGGGGTTTATTCCGCAAAATTTAAGAACTGATTTTTTAACCGCATTGTGTCCGGGTTGTTTGAAAATCATTTTGTAATACCATACAGGCGTATCCATTGTAACGATAAGTCGAGCGGATTTACCGACCAATAATTTCTGTGGTAAAGACTTGTTTTTTTGATACTTAAACGCATAACCCGAAATAAAAACTCGGTCGAAGAACGCCTTTAGGAGTGCCTGATATGTTCCCCACCAATTCGGATAAACAAATACGAGATGATTTGCTTCCGTGATAAGCTTTTGGGCGGCTATCAAGTCAGGTTCAAGCTCGGTACGTTTGTGGAACGAATCAACTATTGTTGCATCAAAGTCTAATTCTCTGATGTTCAGTAAATTTACCTTTGCACCGGCATTTTTTGCACCGGTTTCATAACGTTTTGCAAGTGCCGAACAAAAACTCTCGGCTGAGGGATGTGCATTTATCACCAATGTTGCCATCAAACTTATACTAAACGTTTAAATTTTTTCCAAAGTTTGTCAAACTCACGTTTGTAAGCAACAGCAACATCGGAATCGTCGGTGATTAGGATATTTTCGTAATTTACCCCGTCTGCACTTCTTGTCCAATTGTAACTTCCCGTAACACTGACAGTATTGTCAATTATTGCAAATTTGTGGTGCATGTGTGCTTCGCCCAAATCTGCTTTAACTGCAATGCCTTTACTTATAATAAATTGAATGTCAGAACCTTTGTCATGTCGTTTTTCGTTATCGGTAATTATCCTGACTTTTACACCTTCATCTTTCAGTTTCAACAACGCCTCAGTGATTCGATTATCACTGAGTGTGAAAACACAGATATCCAAGGTTTCTTCGCAAGAAGACAAGTTTTTAAGAAGTGCCTCAAAGGCTTCGTTTTCAGGACTGAAATAAACTTTTGTCATAATATTAATTAAGATAATCCATTTTTTCGGAACAATGCAGAATAGGTTTTGTCGTCTTCGGTAATATGAAGCCTGACCCATTTACGCAGGAAATTCATAACTTTGTATGCCGTATCAAAATCGCCGTTTTCGTATTCAGTTCGATATTTGTTGATGGTATCTAAAAAGATTTGGTGTTTTTTCTTGTGTGCATCAAAATTACTGAAATTAAAGTCTTTCATATATTTTTCTTCAAACTCGAAATGATAATCCGTATAATCAGCAAGCTCTTTGAACATCGGATATATTTCTTCTCCGGCTTTTCCGGCTTTGAACGCGATGTATAGTTTGTTGATAAAATGCAACCAACGTCTGTGTTGTTGGTCTATTGCAGACACACCGATAGACAATTTATCTGTCCATTTAATCAATTCTTTTGCAAACTCTTCCTCCGGAATCGGAATATTATTGTCTGATAACAATTCTTCGAGTTTTTCAATACGAACTTCATTCTCAAATTCGTTAGCCATAATCTTTTCCATCAACTCGGTGCGTTGTCGTTCCAACTCTTTCTCCCAACTGATATTTTTTAAGAAGAGGGCATGTTTTGTAACACCTTCGTGTGTAAAGTCTTTTGCGGAATAAAAGACAGGCACAAGCGAATTGTCTTTTGCAATAATATTGGATTCTTTGCCTGTAGTTAAAATTTCCGATAAGAAGTATCGAGGAATTTGGTCTTTCGACAAATTATTGTTGAACAGAATTGTTATCGGTTTTCCAATAACCTCATCGGCAGCATATCCGAAATGGCGTTCGGCAGATTGGTTGAACAATTCTATCTCGTATCGTTGGTTTACTAAAACAATGCCGTTGATTGATGTATTTACGAGGGTTTTATGTAAGGTATCTCTGTCTTTTAGTCCGATTATGTAATCCTCGGTTTCTTTTTTAAGTTTACTTATCGCCTCAGCTTGTTCGGAATCCTTTGATTTCAGTCTTCGTTGTGTATCTTCAAGTTCGGCAAGCGCACTTCGCAAATGCTGTTCGCGTTTATGTGATTCATTTTGAGTTCGTTGTAAAGTATCAATATTTTGCATCATCTCCTCTTCTTTTTCACGCATCATGGCAGTGGCACGTTCGGACAGGTCTAAAAGTTGCGCTGTTCGTGCGTTAATGCGTGCAGTTTCAAGAGTAGATGCGATGCTTTCCGCTATTCGTTCGACTAAGGTTATTTCATAAGGTTCAAACTTATCAAAAGAAGCCAATTCGATAACGCCCAGCACCTTTTCTTCTATTTTTAGCGGAACAATCAGAATACTTGTCGGGTTTGCACTGCCCATGCCGGACTCTATCTCAATATATTCATTCGGGACATCGGTCATGTAAACGGTATATTTCTCGGAGGCAACAGCACCGACAAGACCTTCGCCGAGTTTAATGGTTTTTGAGATATATTTTTTTCTGTTATAGGCATAAGCGCCAATCAAATCAAGGTATGGTTCGGCATCGCCGTCATCTTTCAAAATAAATAATGCACCTTGGTTTGTGTCCATGAATTTGACAAGATTAGACACAATTTCGTCTGCGAATTTTTCAAGATTATCCGGATGTTTTCTAAGGATATTTGCGAACAGCGCCAAACCTTCGCTGGCTCTTCCGCGCTGTTTATCTTCTGTTTGTCTTTTTTCTTCTTCGGCTTTTGCAAGGCTTAGGCTGTCGCGCATAGACAACAATGAATTACCTAAGACGTCATTTTTGCTGATAGGGCGATAATTGGTTACAAAATCACCTTTCCCTATTTCCATTGAAAATTGTGCGGTTCGTTTTAAGTTTTCAACCAATTTGTTCAATGATTCGCCGATGTCCCCGATTTCATCTTTTGAACTCACGGATAAACGTTCCGGCAAGCTACCCTGTGTCAAAATATTGATATGGTCGTGAACTTCTTGAATCGGCAAAGCGATTATTCGCGCTATGCCTATCGAAATCAATATAGATACTACAATGATAGCCAAAATAAACAAGAAAGTTTCATTGACTTTGCTTTCGTAAATTGTATCCATTTTTCGTTCCGAATCTACGGCAGCTTGGTAACTGATATTTTCAATATTTGCAAGCGTTGCAACCAGCCCCTTTCCTGATTTTAACACAAAATCAAGACGTTGTTCAACTATTTTTTTAGAATCGCTTATTTTTTTAGCTTTAATTTCTTGTGGCGATTCTATAACTACGGTACTATCAACAGGATTTATTTTCGCATCCTCGTCATAGTAAGCATCAATGTGGATTTGAATGTCTTTTTCTTTAATAATATCTTCCACCGCACTGCTAAAACTGCCACGAATTTCGGTAGATATTATTCGAGTACTGTCTTGAATTGTTTTATAAGAATCAGAAAAAGTGTCTTTACGCAAATAATCAATATCAGATATAATTTGAGTACTTATATTTTCAATTTCAAGAATGTTTTGATAATGCTCCGAGATTGCAGCTTTCAAGACATCATCTGTTTCAGCGGCAACAATGCGATTTACTGTTCCGATTTCAACTTTTAAGATAAATCGTTTTTGCTGGATTGATTCAGTAACTAGCTTTGCTTTAGATGAATATAATCTGTTTGAGTTCAAATTATTAAGTAGCATCAATTCGCGCACGCCCGAAGAAAGCATTATTGCAACAATAATTCCGAAACCGAAAAAAAGTTTTCCTCTTATACTTAAATTTCGCAGTAATGTTCTCATACCTACTCGGTTTATGCGTGCAATAAAAATCCCGCCTCTAAATTACAATTTTTGTCAATAATAATGTATTTTTTTTGAATAATCAAGTGTTTACAAGTTTTGTACCGAATTTTCTTGCTTCTGTTCTTCTTGTTCAACTTTTTCGGAGACTGCGTTATCCTCAAAAACAAATTTTTTCCGAAATAAAATGACTGCAACCACCCCAACCGATATGCAGGCATCGGCAAAATTGAAGATTGGCGGAAAAAAATTCCACGAAACCATATCAACCACATTTCCGTACATAAATCCGGCATATCCGCCGTTTTCGGGCATAAATTCGGCAACTTTTCCCACGCTGTCAGAAAATATCATGCCATAGAACATACTGTCAAGTAAATTTCCGAGTGCTCCGGCAAGTATTACAGAGACCGAAATTGTTGCCATTTTAGCTGCTTGACGTTTTATCAATTGTCTGATATACCAAATTATTCCGACTATTGCTACTGACCTAAAAACACTTAGTGCTAATTTTCCGACATCGCCTCCGCCGAGAGTCCAGCCGAAAGCCATGCCTTCGTTTTCAACAAATCGGATTTGAAACCAATCCATACCGAGAAAACTGAAGGTTTGCCCTTCAATCATGTTCAATTTTATATGAAATTTGATGATTTGGTCTATGACAATCAAGACTAATGCTATGAGTATAGATTTTTGGAAACGTGTCATGTTTAAAAGATTACTCGACTATATCGGACAAAAAGCCTGTCGGTATTTTTGGATACCGACAAGGCTTTGTCTGAAAATTATTACTTTTGGTTTAACTTGGCTTCTATCGAAAGTGTGGCATGCGGAACGGCAAGCAGGCGTTGCTTTGAGATTAGTTTTCCCGTTTCTCTGCAAATTCCGTATGTTTTGTTTTCGACTCTTACAATTGCTGCTTCCAGATGTTTAATAAACTGTGCCTGCCGCTCAGCTAAACGCCCGGTTTGTTCACGCGATAAGGTATTAGCACCCTCCTCCAACACTTTGAATGTCGGCGAGGTGTCTTCTATATCGTTTGAGTTTTCGTGTGTAAGCGTATTGCGGAGCAATTCGTAATCTTGTCTTGCTCTGTCCAATTTTTTAAGGATAATTTCTTTGAATTCAGCTAATTCCTGATCGGAATATCTCACTTTGTCTGGCATAAATCTATATTTTAGTGATTATGACTAAGGCTTCTGTTTCTTCATCAACTTCAATCGTTTTAACGTTATTTCCGGTTGAGGTCAATGCTCCGAGTTTTATGTCGGTTGCTAAAACTTGCGATTTGATATAATCGGCATATTTTGTTACTGATTGATTTACAAAATCTGGAGCAGATAATACTATTGAAATTTTATCGGTAACTTCCAGTCCGGTGTCTTTTCTGAGGTTTTGGATTTTATTGACGATTTCGCGTGCAACGCCTTCTTCCCTAAGGCTTTCGGTGAGGGTGATGTCGAGTGCAACGGTCAATTCGCCCTTGTTTGCAGCCGGTAAACCCGGAACTTCATCTGCCGTAATTATTACATCTTCGAGTTGTACGGATACAGTTTCATTTTCAATCATCAAATCTACTACTCCGTTTTTCTCAAGAGTTGTAATTGTTTTTTGGTCTAAATTTGACAAAGCAAGCCCGACTGCTTTCATTTGTTTTCCGAATTTTCGACCTGCTACGGCAAAATTAGCCTTAATTTTTTTAGACAAAATACCTGAGGCATCGGTTAAAAATTCAATTTCTTTAACGTTTATTTCGGTAAGAATAATATTTTTAACGGCTTCAATTTTTGATTTAAAATTGTCATCCAGAATCGGCAACATAATTTTTTGCAACGGTTGTCTCACTTTCAGTTTTGCGTTTCGGCGCAGGCTTAACACCATTGAGGATACATCTTGTGCAAGTGCCATGCGCTCTTCTAATACTTTATCAATCAATGTTTCGTCGTATTTTGGAAAATCAGCAAGATGTACGGATTCTGCTTTTTGTTTTCCGGAAACGGTATTCAAATCTTTGAACAGTTTATCGGAATAGAAAGGCATAAACGGCGATGATAGTATGGCAACGGTTTCCAAACAAGTGTATAAGGTTTGATATGCCGCTATTTTATCCTTATCATAATCCTGCCCCCAAAAGCGTTTACGATTCAGGCGAACGTACCAATTACTCAAATTGTCCACCACAAATTCTTGAATCAAACGTCCGGCAATTGTGGATTCGTATTCGTTCATATTTGTTTGGACATTTTTCACCAAAGAATTAAGCAGGGATAATATCCAACGGTCAATTTCAGGGCGTTCGGATACCGGAATTTCGGCTTCGGCGTAATTAAACTTATCCAAATTTGCATACAAAGCAAAGAAAGAGTAAGTGTTATATAGGGTGCCGAAATATTTACGTTTAATTTCGTCCACACCGTCCATATCAAATTTAAGGTTGTCCCACGGTTTAGCATTGGTAAGCATATACCAACGTATAGCATCGGCACCTTTTTCTCGAACGGCATCAAAAGGATCAATCACATTACCGAGCCGTTTGGACATTTTTACGCCGTTTTTATCTAACAACAAGCCGGTTGAAATCACATTTTTGAATGAAACTGAATCTGAAATCATTGCAGCTATGGCATGCAGGGTAAAAAACCAGCCTCGAGTTTGGTCAATACCTTCGGCGATAAAATCGGCAGGAAATTTTCGTTCAAATAACTCTTTATTTTCAAACGGATAATGCCATTGCGCATAAGGAACAGCTCCGGAATCAAACCAGACATCAATGAGGTCGGTTTCTCGTATCATTTTTTTTCCGGTCTTCGATACGAGGTATATGTCATCAACTAAGGGACGGTGTAAATTTATTTTTTCGTAATTATCTTTCGTAAAATCACCTACAACAAAATCTTTAAGCGGATTGTGGTTCATAAATCCGGCTTGGACAGATTTTTCAATTTCATGTTTAAGTTCTTCGATTGAGCCGATACAAATTTCTTCGCTTGCATCCTCGGTGCGCCAAATAGGCAGAGGTGTTCCCCAATATCTTGACCGCGAAAGATTCCAATCTTGCAGATTTTCGAGCCACATTCCGAATCGTCCCTCACCCGTGCTTGCGGGTTTCCAATTGATGGTTTTGTTTAGTTCAATCATTCTTTGGCGTTTAGTTGTCGAACGAATAAACCAAGAATCAAGCGGATAATATAAAATCGGTTTGTCGGTGCGCCAGCAATGCGGGTAGCTGTGCTCGTATTTTGCAGATTTGAAAAGTTTGTTTTCGTTTTTGAGTTTTACGACAATATCAACATCCGGACTGGGAATTTTATCGGCTTCCTCATTCGGGATAGTTTTATCATAAGAATTTTTGACATAGCGTCCGGCAAACTCGCCGCAGTCTTCGGTAAATTTACCTTGTTTATCAACCAAAGTAAGCGCACCGATACCGTTTTGTTTTGCGACAAAAGCGTCGTCGGCTCCAAAGCTCGGAGCAATATGTACGATACCGGTACCGTCTGAGGTAGTAACAAAATCGCCTGTAATGACTTTAAAAGCATCTCCTTCTTCGGGTTGTGCATAAGGCAAAAGCTGCTCGTAACGGATACCGGCAAGTTCTGCACCTTTAAATATACCCATGTGTTTGAAAGGGATTTTCTTATCGCCATGCTGATAATCCGAAATCAACATATCTTTGTTTTCATCCGGAAAAATTGTAGAGACCAAATCTTTAGCCATAATAACCGAAACGGGTATGCCTGTGTATGGATTAAATGTTCTAATGAGTTGATACTCTATTTTTTGCCCCACGGCAAGAGCGGTATTGGAGAGTAAAGTCCAAGGCGTAGTTGTCCAAGCTAAAAAATATACCTCAGAATCTGTTTGAGTGAAAAAATTTTCAGACTCCGGGTTTCTGACAACTTTAAATTGTGCAACAGCCGTTGTATCTTTGACATCTCGATAACAACCCGGCATATTTAATTCATGCGAGCTTAGTCCTGTTCCGGCAGCCGGAGAATAGGGCTGAATGGTATATCCCTTGTATAGTAAATTCTTATTATACAATTGTTTAATCAACCACCACAGCGTTTCAATAAATTTATTTTCGTAAGTGATGTAAGGGTTTTCCATATCCACCCAAAATCCGATTTGCTCGGTAATTTTTTCCCAGATGTCTGTATATTGCATCACTTCGCGCTTGCAAGTGTCGTTATAATCGGCAACACTGATTGTTTTACCGATGTCCTCTTTTGTGATTCCGAGTTTTTTTTCCGTGCCGAGTTCAACCGGTAATCCGTGTGTATCCCAACCGGCTTTGCGTTCCACTTTGAATCCCTGCAAGGTTTTATATCTGCAAAACGCATCTTTTAAGGTGCGTGAAATTACATGGTGTATGCCGGGCAAACCGTTTGCAGACGGCGGACCTTCAACAAACACAAACTCAGGTTTATCTTTTCGGGTACTTATACTTTTATCGAAAATTTTATTTTCTTTCCAAAAATCAAGAATTTCTTTGTTGATTTGCGTTAAATCCAAACCTTTGTATTCTGAAAATTTTTTACTCATGTACGGTTGAAAATTAAAATTTTGCAAAGATATAATTTAGTTGTGAAAATAAAGCATCGAAAAAAATAGTTGTATGATTTTTTCCAAAAAAAGATAAAATAGTGCTTGTAAGAGAACGTATAAATAATTGATTTCATGTAGATTATAGCTGTTTTTTCAATTGAAAGTATTGTCATATTGTAGTCAAAAAATAGTCATTTAGTAGTCATTCGTAGTTTTTTATTTAGTTTCAATCGAATTTCTACCGTATAGCTAAAGAATTTCAAAAAAAAATACAAATCGAAATATCTCTATAACATAAATAATTTCAATGTGTTATGAGTTTTCT
>DYOJ01000520.1 GCA_020720705.1 Acetofilamentum sp. | reverse complement strand
CAAATCGCAAACAAAAAACAATGCCGAACATATTGAACGGCATTGAATTTATCGGACTTTTTATCTAAGCGGCAGTTTCTTCAGCTTTTTTTTGTGTCATCAGAGATACAACAATAAGTGTAATGACAGCCAAAGGTATAGAAATTATCCCCGGATTGTCCAACGGAATGATGGCTTCCTCTTTTAACATGCCGTATTTTTCAAACATTGTGGGCGACATCAAAATTATTGATATTGAAGATACTATACCTGCAAAAATTGACCAAGCAATGCCTTTTGCCGTGGTTTTTTTCCAAAATAACAGGAACATAATCGCCGGTAAGTTCGCCGATGCAGCTATCGCAAATGCTAAACCGACAAGGAACGAAACATTCATTCCGTTAAAAATGATGCCTAATAAAATGGCAACAATCCCGACAGCAATGGCACTAATTTTTCCGGCGAGAACCTTCTCAACATCTGTCATTTTTTTGTTCAAATATCTGTCCATAAAGTCGTGGGCTATCGTTCCGGATGAGGCTACAATTAAGCCGCTTACGGTTCCAAGCACTGTTGCGAAAGCAATTGCGGATATGATTGCGAATATTCCGAGACCGAAATATTTTGCCAACAAAGGTCCGGACATGTTGCTGCTTTCAAGGTCTAAAACGCCGTTTGTCATCGCACCTAAGCCCATAAACAGGGTGAGTATGTAGAAGAACCCGATAGCAGCAATGGCTACAATGGTAGATTTTCGTGCATCGCGTTGGCTCGGAACAGTGTAATAGCGAATCAAGATGTGCGGTAATGCCGACGTACCTAAGAACAAAGCCAACATCAAGGAGATGAAATTTAATTTTGACCAAGTACCGCCCGTTGATATTTTGAACAATAAACCGGGTTTCAGAATATCTGCACCTTTTGTCGGATTTTGATAAAATACCGTAACTTTTTCATCTTTATTGTCGAAACTTGCTTTCGAGAAACGCACAATCGTGCTTTTTTCTAATGTCGAGAGGTATTCAAACGGTCCGATTGCGCCGGTTTCTTCAACTTCTTTACCGTCGAAAATAATTTTGCTGACATGCCCGACTTGATAAAATTTGCGGTCTTGTTTAGGTGCTCCGTTGTATAATTTGGTACCGTCGGGCATAGCGGTTATTGAAAGCATTTCTTCGAGCGTGATGCCTGTTTCTGATTTCATGAGTTTAAACCACATGAGCTGCTTGTCTTTTTCTACCTGAACAGCAGTGAGGTTTGCATCCACTTTAACCGTTTCAACGGTTTTATAACCTTCATCTTTTACAATTATGGCAGAATCGGCTGCATATTCGGCTTGCAAGCTGATAAATTTGTGATAATCCGGATGTGCTTTATCCGTTTTCAAACCTGCTGTAAAAATAGAAATTGTCAGAATGGTTGAGAAAATTATCAAAAGTCCGCCTTTCAAAAACTGCACGTAAGTTGTTGAAGTCATCCCGGCAGTTGCAACAATCAAAATAACGATAGATCCTACCAGCACAACGCCGACCCAGTGCGGCAAACCAAGCAACGGAACAACCAAATCGCCGGCACCGACCATTTGCGGTATCAGGTAAAAAAGAGAAACGATAAGCGTACTGATTGAAGCTGCAAGTTTGATGTGTTTAGAGTCAAATTTTGCATCCAAAGCATCGGCAAAAGTATATTTTCCGAGACGTTTAAGTGGCTCGGCAACAACAAATAAGGCTACAACCCAACCGGCTAAATATCCGATAGAATATAAAAATCCGTCGTAACCTGAGAAGGCAATCATACCGCAAATACCTAAGAATGAAGCAGCTGATAGGTAGTCGCCCGCAAATGCAATCCCGTTTACGCCCCAATGGATGTTTCCTCCGGCAGCATAATAATTTGAAGCTGATTTTGTTTTTCGTCCGAAATAGAACGAAAGTGCCAGAACTATTCCGACAAAAACGACGAATATAACTATCGCCCAAATTGATACATCATAAATCATACTCTTGTCCTCCTATTTGTTAAGTTCGTTTTCTTTTTTAGTGCACATGGCATTGTAGATAAAGCCTACAATGATTGCCAAAACGATTAAGCCGAAGCCGTAAACCACAGCCAAATTTTGCTCGCCGAGCACATGCATGCCCATACTTTCCGGGTAAAACAACCCGATGACGACAAATCCGCAATAAATGAATAAATAGGCAAAAAAAAGTTTTAAGCCAAGTTTTTCCTTGTATTTAGAGGCATTGTCCTCCCCTAATTTTACAGCCGGTCCGTGATGCATAACATTTACATTTTATAGGTTTATACTAAATATTTGATTCATGCAAATTTAGAATACTAAAAAACTCCAAATCCTGATAATTGTCATACTATTTTATTGTTGTATGACATATAACGAATATTTTTTTTAAAAAAAGTTTTTTCAGTTTTGATATTTGATTTTATTTGTTAAAATTATAGGTTCCTTTTT
>DYOJ01000028.1 GCA_020720705.1 Acetofilamentum sp. | reverse complement strand
AGCTATAATTTACACATATTCAATTATTTATACGTTTTCTTACAAACACTAAGTAACAATAGTCTGTTAATATTTTTTGTAAGATATTGATTTATAATGAATTAGAACGGAAAATATCTCAGATAAGCATATTGATTTTAACTAATTGAAATATACCAGTTTGAGGCTAACCACTTTTGTCTAAATTATAAATCAGACGGGGTATTGTTTTGCATATTCTGCAAAAAAGACGTGCATTATCGAAATAATGCACGTCTTTTTTTTACAATACTTGAAATTGGACTCTTCTGTTATTTTGTCGTCCGGCTTCGGTGGCGTTGGTATCAATGGGTTCTTTTTCGCCTGCGCCTCTAAACTCAAGGCGGCTTTTACTTATTCCGTTGGTTATCAAATAGTTCACAACAGCTTCGGAGCGGTTTTTTGACAGGGTTATATTATGTTCGTCCGTTCCGTCTGAATCGGTATGTCCGGATATTTCGATACGCATTTCGGGGTTCTCGACAAGTATTTTTACAAGCCTGTTCAGCTCGGTGTTTGATTCCGGTCGAAGACTGTATTTATTGTAATCAAAAAACACATTTCTAAGAATGACAATCGAACCTTTTTTCATGCTTTTGAGTTCTACATCTTTTATAATCTCCTGATAACCTTCGGCATGCGGAATGTCAAAATTTTCGGAATGGAACAGATAGCCGTCTGCACGAACAGCCATGCCGTAATTTTTTCCGGAGGGTAAAGAAATTAAATATTTACCGGTTTTTTGATTTGAAAAAAATTGCATGACTTCTTTACCTGTTCCGTTATCGGTAATTTCGATGCTTGCTTTGAGGGGTAGCTTTGTGTCGGCATCGGTAATGGTACCTTTAACAATGGTGAGATATATTTTTAGAACCTCCATAACTTCGGGTGTTCCGGCTTCGCTTGTCGGTTTGGTAAGGCAGGCAATAAGATTATCGTCAGTATTGATAGTCAAAGGTTTATCTAATTTCAAGAATATCATTTTGTAAATATCCTGCCCGCCTTTTCCGTCCGGTTTTACGGATGAATAATAGCCTGTACGCCCGTCTGCTCCCATAACGAAATAGACATCGTCGTCGGGTGAATTTACGGGAATGCCCATATTTTCGGGGGTTGAAAATTTTCCGTTATCTTGGAGTTCTGCTTTGAAAATATCATATCCGCCAATGGAATTGAACCCTTTTGAGCTGAAATATATCGTTCTGCCGTCAGGGTGCATGTACACGCCGTCTTCGTCATATTTTGTGTTTAACTCTTTGATTGGCACTGATTCAGACCATTTATTCCCCACCAATACCGACTTGTATAAATCGCCGTTTGATGATGCGGGGTTGTTGGTTTTGCCGCGTACGAAGTAAAGGGTTTTGCCGTCCGGCGAGTAGGCTGCGGAATTTTCTTGGTGGTCTGAAGAATTGATTGTTTTCGGCAATTTTTTTGGTTTCGACCATATTTCACCTTCAAGTTCGCTGTAGTAAATATCTAAGTCTCGATATAAGAACATGCTTTGTCCGTCTGCCGACAATCCGACAGTTGCATCGTGCTCTTTGGTATTTAACGGCTCGCCGATGTTTACGGGGGGCAACCATACGCCGTTTTTATTTTCCGACACATAAATATCTTCAAAATATTGTCCGTCAATTTCCCAAATTTGGTTGCTGCTGCTTCCGATACGTCTGGATGTAAAATACAACAGACTTTCATCGGCAGTTATCAAGGGGGCATATTCGCCGTATTCGCCGTTCAAAGCAGAAATATTTTGAATCATTACGTCCTTAACATTTTCCATCAATTCTGCTCCGGTTTTACACTCTTCGATTTTTTTATTGACCATCGTTCCGTATTGCATCATGATTTCGCTCGGAGCAGTGGTTCGGAAAGTTTGATATTCTTTGGCAGCTTGTTCGAATAAGTAATTGTATTGCAACGCCATGCCGTAGTATAAGTTAATAGCGGGCGATACATTTTTTTTCAAATCATAAGCCTTCTCAATGTATTTCAAAGAGTTAGCTTTGTATAAAGTGTTCAGGTAGCAATATCCTATTTTGAAATTTAATTCGGCATTGTTCGGATTGTATTTATTGGCATCCAAATACAATTCAAGGGCTTGTGCATAAGCCGCACGGTTATCAAGTTCGTAATTTTTGTCGGCTTCTTTCAATTTATCTTTTGCCTCTTTGTATCCTTCTTTTTTTTCTTCGCCGACAAATGCTTTATAATCAATTTCAACTTGATACGGAATTTGTTGTGAAAATGCGTAAATGGTTGAAAATATAGCGATTGTAAAAATAATAATTCGTTTCATGTCTTAAATATTTTATTCAAATTTGAAGATTTATTTACAATTTTGCAGATACAGATTTGGATTTGAGATACCCATTTCAACTGCTTTTTTCCAATCTGCGCATGCCCCGTCCAAGTCTTTAAGCATTTCGCGTGCGCTGCCCCGGTTTGCATAAGCTTCGGTGTATTTCGGATTTATTTCTATGGCTTTGTTAAAGGCTTTCAGTGCATTGTCATATTTTTTTATTCGCAAAAGCGCAGTTCCTAAGTTGTTAAAGGCATAAGCATAGTTCGGATTTAGTTCCGTTGCTTTTTTAAAATCTTCGACAGCTCCTGCAAAATCTTCGCTCTCATATTTGGCACTGCCTCTGTTGTTGTATGCCATAAAATATTGTTTATCAGCTTTTACAGCATTATCATAAGCCGATATTGCTTCGCTGTATTTTTTTTCTTTTCGATACATGGAGCCTAAATTGTTGAACGCAATGGCAAAATTTTTGTCTAAGGTTGTTGCCTTTTTGTAATCCGAAATTGCACCGGCATTGTCTCCGGATTTTCGTTTTGCAGAGGCACGGTCGTTAAACGCATAGGCATAGACAGGGTTAATCGAAATTGCTTTGTCGAAACTTGTGATAGCTTCGGCGTATTTTTCTTTTTGAAAAAATGAAACCCCCTTGTAATAATACAAATTTTCTTTATTGTATCCTTTTTCGGTTGCTTGTTCAAAGGTTTTTATTGCTTTTTCATACTCTTCCTGCAAAAAATACACATGCCCTAAACGAAAATATGCCGGCGCATACTCGGGTTGCAGTTCTATTGTTTTGTTCAAATCCGGTAGTGCGTCTTTGTGTTTTCCGGTTTCAATTTTTATTTCGGCACGACCGAAATAGGCTTGGTAGAATGTCGCATCAAAGGCAATGGCTTGCTCAAATTTCTTTTGGGCTTCGGCGTAATTTTTTGAATTGAAAAATGCTACTCCTTCGTTGTAAGCAAGTTGCGTTTCTTGATTTTCGGCAACTATCGTCGTTTTGATAGTATCCGGTACAAAATTGTGTTCGGTTTGTGCTGTCAAATGTGCCAACACAGACGCAAAAATCGTTAGTGTGATGAGAATTTTCATATCTTTGTGATTTAATGATAAATTTTTCGCGAATTTATATTATTTTTTTCAATAAATATACTCCGACCGTAAGACAGAATACAGAAATGAATCTCGAAATTTCCCATCAATCAAAAAATTCTGTCTCAACATGCCTTCTCGTTTCATTCCCACTTTTTCCAAAAGTCTAATACTTGCTTTGTTTGCTGTATAGACCTGAGCTTCAATCCGATTGAAATCTGTTTTTCTGAATATTTCGGTAAATAACAGCTCCAATGCGTGGTTTGCAAATCCGAATTTTCGCCATTTCTGTTCTACAAAAATACCAAAAGAAATAAATTTATGAAAATTATCCGCATGATAAAATTGAACATATCCGCAAAAGATTTCTTTATTCGGGTGTGCAATTAAGTAGGCAGTGAGTTCGCCTTCCGACTTTAATTTTTTTAATTTTAGATAGAAATCGTGCGAATCGGCAAGACTTTTGTGTACGAAATTGTCGGTAAAACGAATATTTTTTGGCTTTGAGAACAATTGAAACAAATTCGGGATATGATTTTCATTTACTGCAATAAGGTTGCAACTCACTGAATCATATTGCTCTGATAAATTCTTTAGTGTATTTCCGGAATTTGAATGTTGCACAATTAATTAAATAATTTTGAGAATTTTGAGAATAGGTATATTTTAGCAAAAAAAATAAAAAAAGATGATAGTTGAACAAATTTTAACACTTTTAACACTTATTTTTTTACAAGCAGTCCTTGGCATAGACAATTTATTGTATATTGCTTTGGAGTCCAAAAATGCACCTGTCGAAAAAGCTCGTCGTGTGCGTTATATCGGTATCGGGATTGCAATCGTGATGCGTATCGGGATGTTATTTTTGTTCCTTGCTTTGCTCGAAGCTTTTAAGAAACCATTTATAGAATTGCACGGAAACGGAATCGTAGAAGGCGATTTCAGCTTGCACGGAATCATTGTTTTTTTAGGCGGAGGTTTTATAATTTATACGGCAATCAAAGAAATTTGGCACATGATGTCTATTAAAATTGAAGATGCCTTAAATGCTAAACCAAAAGAAAATCAAAGCATTACAAAGGTAATTTTAATGATTGTGCTAATGAATTTAATTTTTTCGGTAGATTCAATTTTGAGCGTAATCGCCATGACCGAAACACTTTGGATTATGGTAACGGCATTGTTGGCAGGCGGATTGTTGATGCTTTGGCTTGCCGAAAAATTTTCTACGTTCCTTGAAAAACACAAGAAATTTGAAGTGCTCGGGCTGTTCCTGCTTTTACTTGTAGGTGCGATGTTGATTTCCGAAGCCGCTCATTTATCGCACATGCACTTGTTTGGAATTGAAATAAATGAAATCGGAAAGGGCACTTTCTATTTATTGATTATTGTTTTGGTTGTCGTTGATATAATTCAAACAAAATATCAGCAAAATTTAAAAAAAATTAAGGGAAAATAAACTTTAGGGTTTAAATGGTTGTCTCAATGAACTCCTCAAATAATACAGATAATAATACTATCAAACTTATTGATATTGATAAAGTTGTGCGTTCGCAACAAAATAAAATGGTGCGAAATATGCCGCAATTTCTGATAAATATAGTTAAAAAAGTCGTCCGTCAAAAAGAAATTAACGCTGTTATTGTCAAACACAAAGACGTTTACGGGGTTGAATTTATGAGGCGCGCGATGAATGACTACAACATGCAACCAAAGTATTACGGAACAGAAAATTTGCCTGAATCCGGACGCTTTATTTTGGTCAGCAATCACCCTCTCGGCGGTGCCGATTACGGGGCAATTGTTACCGAATTGGAACATAAATATCCGAAAATCAAAGTCTTGGCAAACGATGTACTTACAAATATCGTCAATCTGAAAGACCTATTTTTACCGGTAGGTGTCTTCGGAAAAACATCGCTGTCCGCACAACGCGGTATTGAGCAAGTACTTGCAAGTGAGGATATTCAATTACTTACATTTCCGGCAGGACGAGTTTCCAGAAAAACTCGAGGCAAAATTGAAGATTTACAATGGAGTCGTAGTTTTGTTCGTTTTGCCAAAAAACACAAACGCGACATTATTCCTGTGCTTGTAGATTCGGTTAATTCAAGAACTTTTTATTTTATTTCAAACCTTCGCCGATTTTTAGGTTTGAAAAAATTAAATATTGAAGTTTTCCTGATTCCGGGCGAATTTTTTAAGAAACAAAACAAAACAATTCCGATATTTTTCGGAGAACCGATTTCTTACATGCGATTTACGGATGAAAAATCGGAACAAGAATGGGCAAATATCATTAAATCAGAAGTTTATGCTTTGAAAAAAAGCGTTAAAACGTAAAGTCTCAAAACTTGAAGGTCAAAACTCAAGATGTAGCGCAAGTTCGTAGTTGCGTTTGGGCATAGGTGTCAGTAAATCAGAATGATACGTCTCGTTAAAAAGGTTGTAAATTTTAAAATCAACTTTAATATTGATTTTTTGGATTGAATGTTTCACACTTGCAGCCAAATTGTTCATAAAATACGGATACATTTTTCCGTTCGTACCGATTCTGTGTTCCATAATTATTGTACGCTCGCTGTAATAATTGTGTAACCAACTTACTGATAATGCTTTGTACCTAATTTCCGTCATCAAATTTCCGGAATGTTTCGGAATATAGGCAAGTTGATTGTTTTGTGAATTATTGCCCCAAATTGCACGATTGTCTTCATTTGTAACCGAAGTATAGGAATAATTGACAAAACAGGAATAATTTAAAATTCCGAGTTTCGCGTGAATCGAAAATGTATTTTCGATTCCTTTTGATATAACATGTTCAATATTAATAGGTTGCCAGAATCCTTTAAAACTCGGAAGCCAAATTATCCAATTTGAAATGTTCGAATAAAAAGCTGTAGTTTCATTAGTAAGTTTCAGAATATCAGATTGTTTTGCGTATAAAATACCGATTTCGGAAGTCATCCCATTTTCGGGTAATAACTTTGGATTTCCACCCGGAAACCAATACAAATCGTTCAACGATGCTTGTTTGTAATTTCTTGATATATTGGTTTTTATGTAAAAGTCAGTGTGTTGCATCGGCTTGAGTTCCAATCCTATTGACGGAATCAAAATTAGAGTTCTAAAATTGAACGTTTCGCTTTTTACAACTGTATTCAGACGCACATATTTTGATAAATTAATTTCATAAGATATTGATATTGAAGCATCTAAGCGATTATTTGAATAACCTATTCGGTTTACGGTATCCGTGTTTTGAACGTCCGAATATTGTAGATTTGTGTTCACATTTAAAATGTCGGAGTGTTTGAGGCGATATCGAATTCTATTTTTCCAAAAATATTGTTTTTCAACTGATTGCGAAAAAATCAAAGGGACACTACCAACTCCCGAAACAGATGTATTGTATTCGTAAAGCGTTGGTTTATAGGTGAAACCGAAATAAGTCGTTAGGGTTCTGTTCGTAGAATATGTGCGAATATTTGCAACAAAATTGTGAGAAGTTTCCGTTTGACGATTTCGGTCGTTTAAGTCCTGATGTTCGTTACTCGCAATTTTAGGAATATTTCGTTCGGAAGTTTGTCCCCAATAATGCACCGATGCAACTAAATTTTCTTTAACTTTTACATCAATATTTTGAACGATTCCTTTGTAAAAATAACTTGCAAACTTATTAGTATCCAATGGGTTATATGTTTCAGAATTTACACTGTCTATACTTATGGCGTGCCGATTGATGTATGTAAAATCATTCGCCGAACTTTGAACATACAAACGTGTGTCTGCGCTGAATCGCTCGGTTCCATAAGTGCAATTTAATGTCGAAGAATAGGTTTTAAAAGATGCAACAGATTGTAAAACATTGATTTTAAAACCGTTATTCCAAAACGGAATATTTGACAATTCGATTGCACCCCCCAGTGCACCGGAAACATTTTCGAGGGCATCGCTACCGTATTTTAGGTTAATATTATCTGCTATCAAGTTGGGAATCAATGATAAATCACTTGCTCCGGACATTTGTGAATTGATTTCGATACCGTTCCAAGTAAGTTTTGTATGCCCTGCTGCTGTTCCGCGGAACGATGCCGTTGCCAAACTCCCTCGCCCGTATTGTTTGATAAAAATTCCGGTATGTTCGGAAACTAAGTTTGCAAGTGTTTGATGTTTAGATGCTTGCAAAATATCTTCATGTATTTCAATTGTTTTTGAACCTCCTGAACTTTTCTCGAGCGATTTTGAAATTACCTCTATTGATTTCACATGTATAGTGCTGTCTGTTTGACTAAGCATTTGGATTCCGGAACAAAACAGCGAAAAAATTGTGAATATCAAAAATTTCATTTTATAAAGATTATAGTTTGACAAGTTTTAAACAATACTTTTCGGATGCCGAAACAATTTCTAAAAAATACAATCCTTTCGCTAAAAATGAAAGGTTAATCGTTTGATTATCAGAATATTTCTGAATATTGCCTATCTGTTTGCCATACCTATCGTAAATCACAATTTTTGCTTGTTTTACATTTAAAATTTGCGCATCGGAAGTTACCGGATTAGGTAAAATTACGGGTGCGGAATTTTTGAAAACTTCACTTGTATCCTGTTCTGAAAATTTAAAATAGGTTGATAAACTGACACTTACATTCGGATTGTCAATCAATTTTAGGGTTATATCCGCTTTCCCGCTGTGGCTTGCGTGCAAAACGGATTCGCTGTCAATTGTCAAACCATTCAGATTGCTTTCTATTTCAAATTCTACATTGCGATTCAAGCGTCCGTTTTCAAATGCAAATATTTCTAAATCAATGTAATCGTTGTAAATTGTATCTGAATTAAAGTTTAGTACAAGCGCATCGGTTTCGCCTTGAAGTTGTGCGTTTGGTGTTACCAAGCACGCTCCGGTGATTTCTGTAGATATTTCGCCTACGTTTTCAGAATATCCCGATATTGCATTTTGAACTTTTATAAATGTAATTGATTCTAAATCAACATAGTTTCCGTCATTGTCCACTGCCCAAGCAATATCGAACGCATCACCGCCGCAGTTTTCTGTTTGCGGGGTGTAAGGGTTGTCCGGAACATTCGGCAAATTTGAAGTTCGCATCCGATTATCGGCGTATCCGAATAGGCGAGGGTAGCACTTGACGATGCCTTCGGACGTTTCAATGTTTCCTGAAATTTGAGAACCGGTAAGTGTGTATGAAACTTCATCAATTGTGTTAAAATATTGTTTGTCAGGAAAATACGGTTGTTTGTAAAAAGAATTTCGGCGAATATATCCGGATTCGGAAAAATTATTTTCCCAACGAACACTGTCCGAAAGATTGGTGTAAATTTGCTCTACATTTGTCCGACTTGTTGAAAAAAAGTAATCGCTTCCTGCAAGTTCGTACCAAGTTTCATCGGGCAAATTGTTATTATTTTCATCCGGCATTACCCAAACGGAGGCCGGTTCAGCCCAAGCCGGCATCGGATTTCCGAAAATAGTAAACTCTATTCCGTAAGGATTATCAGTTTGATTTACAACAGGCTCTGAAAATCTAAAGACAATGTAACCTCCAAATCCGCCAAGACTTACCATACCGTTTGTGATTCCGATAATTGAGTTTGCCGCATCCGGAATCCCGAATGACGTGTTTATCAATTGTCCAGGAGCAGGCTGATATTCAATAATTTCGGAGATAAATTGGGAGGCTGCCGGTAAGGCTGCCGATACAAATAAAATTATAACAAATAATCTGCGTATCATCATAAATCGAAATATTTTGAGTACGCAAACTGCTGTATATCTGTATAAACACCGATATTCACCTGTTCTCCGCAGGTTACGCCTCTGTTTGATATGCAGGCAGGTCTTCTGACTTATCTCTTCGTGTTTCCGAACCTTCCCGTTTTTCCTAATTTACTAAAACAGTGGTGCTTACGGACGAATTTATGAGACTTACAGCAGCGGGAACTGTTGCCGATTCTCACGACATTCCCTATTAATTCCTATGGTGTCATGCACAATTGAGGAAACCTACACGAAGCAAAATTAAAAATATTTTCCAAATTATTGTATATTGATAAAAAAATCTTAAATTTGAATTTGTTATTCGGCATGTTTGTTAACAAATCTGTCTTTAGCTTTACATTCTGATAATTTATGTTTTATTACTTCGACTTTACGAAGTTAAAGATTTCGGCAAAGTTTGTGCTTAGAATAGTTTAGCGTGGACGCTAAACGCAAATAGAAAATGCGAAAAGCGTCCACGCTTTTCTTTTGCCGGCTTAACTTCGTAAAGTAAAATTACTGTAATTTCTATGCGAAAAGTATCGGATTTCTGGCAAAAAGAATTGAACGATTTTCGATATTATTTGAAGCTCGAGCGAGGTTTCAGTCCTAATACCATAAATTCATATTTGTCGGATTTGAGCTACCTTGCAGATACTTATTCGGAGCGAAAGCCTGCCGAGCTGACATTTTTCGACTTAGAATCGTTTATCCAAAAAAGTCATTTTGAAGGGTTGTCGGGAAAAACAGACGGAATTACTGCACGCTCTCAAGCACGTTTGGTATCATCAGTTCGGACATTTTACAAATATTTACACTTAAATAATTTGGTTCAGCTCAATCCGAGCGAATTATTGGAGGCTCCGCGAATCGGACGCGCACTGCCGGAAGTGCTTAGTATTGAAGAGATTGATACCATGCAAACTGTTATTGATTTCAGCAAACCGGAAGGACATCGGAATAAAGCTATCATTGAAACCTTGTATTCATGCGGCTTGCGGGTTTCCGAGTTGGTAAATTTACAATTGTCCGATTTGTTTTTTGAAGAAGGATATATTCGTGTAACCGGCAAGGGCAGTAAACAAAGGCTCGTTCCGATTGGCGACTATGCACGCGAAGCCATTGTTTTATACAAAGATACTTTTCGCAGACACTTGAATATCAATCCGAAACACGAACATATTTTGTTCCTTAACAGACGAGGGAGCAAACTTTCAAGAGAAATGATTTTTACGATTGTCAAACAACTTGCCTCCGTTGCGGGGATAAAAAAAACGATTTCGCCTCATACTTTTCGACATTCTTTTGCGACACATCTGATTGAAGGCGGCGCAGATTTGCGCGTGGTGCAAGATATGCTTGGTCATGAATCTATTTTGACAACAGAAATTTACACGCACATCAATCGTGATTTTTTACGTCAAACCGTTACGGATTACCATCCGAGAAGCTCACATTATAAACCGCGAAATTAATTCGGCTGCGAGTTTGGAACTATTTTTGTATTCATAATTATTCTCAATATTAGCACAATAAACGCAAAATATGAACCCTGTTTACACGTTTTTTATACCCAAAAATCAAAGTTTTTTTGATTATTTACGTGCAAAAATTTTAGTGATTTTAAGCCTCATCGGCTTTGTTTTGACAACAATTCTGTTTTTAAAAGAAATAGTAACTTGGAGTCCCAATTCAATGACTTCGGTAATTCCGCTGATTTCAATTTTTTTCTTATTGAGCTTACAGCTTGGTGTTCTCAAAATCAAGGGGATTAAAATTGCCGGAAATGTAATGTCAATAGGCATGGTTTTAAGTTTTTTGATAGCAATGAACATATTAAAAGAAAATATTCCGGTACTGTTAAAATTTACTCAAGAATTTTATTCCGTACTGGCACTGTTAACGGTAAGTTTCTTGTTTGCAACGCGTATCGTACTGGTTATAAATGCGTTTTTGATACTTTTGAGCACAACAAGGGTCTTGTTATTTGCTCAAGTTCAGCTTCCGGAACAAAAGGATATGCTTACGGCAGCATACATAGATCATACTGTGGCATTGGTAGTTATAACTATACTCGGATATTTTACAATAAAATTTACAATGCAGGCAATCAGCCAAACACAGACCGCAGCCAAAGAATTGTCGGCAAAAAATCTGAAATTAAATACGCTGATAATCAATGTAAAAGACACAATTAATAACCACAAGAAAATGAGTGAAACGGTAAAAAAATCTGCCGAAAAATTACGTGAAAGTTCTTCGGTACAGGCGAGTAATGTGGAAGAAATTTCAGCAACCATTGAACAAATGACAGCCTCGGTCAGCCAAAATTCGGACAATACCGAGAAAGCATCCCAAATGGTTACAAATACCTTAAATTTTGCCAATTTAAGCGAAAAATCAATACAAGATACCCTGAGTGCCGTCCGTGATATTCACACCAAAATTATGATGATAGATGACTTTGCGTGGCAAACCGGACTTTTGTCGCTAAACGCCTCTATTGAGGCAACCAAAGCCGGCACTGCCGGTCGCGGATTTGCGGTTGTTGCGCGCGAAATAAAGAAATTAGCCGAAAAAAGCGGAATAGGTGCCTCCGAAATTACTTCTTTTGTGAATTCATCGTTAAAAATTTCTGACCGTTCGGCAGGATACATTAAATCTTTAGTATCTGATATTCAGAATATTGATAAAGCGCTCACCGATATTTTAAAAACCTCAACCGAGCAACGTTCCGGTAACGAAGCCATCAATTCGTCTGTTTTGCAAATAAATTCGATTTCGCAAGAAAATGCACATATTGCTGAAAAATTGGCTATCAGTATTGCAGAACTTTCCGAGCAAAGTATTAAAATCCAAAAATTATTGAACGAAAATAAGTAATACTTCGTTAGATTTTTAGAAATTAGAAATTAGAAATTAGAAATTAGACGTTAGAAATTAGACTTTGGACTTTGGACTTTTAACTCAAATTGCTTAATTCCAATCAGTTACAATTATTATTGGTTCCGATTTTAAACGTAGATACGAATGGTATTCGTATCTTTTGCAGACGTGTTCGGTTGAGTTTGAGACGTGTGCCACACGTCGCTACGACCTGCAAACTATACTCGTAATTTTTACAATCGTTAATTTAAAAAATAGAATATTTGACAATACATTCTACTGTCATGTCAAGCCTCTTCTGACGTTTCCATGTCCTAACGGACGATGGAAAGTCTCTACTGACCTGCATTCGTCCGTAGGACAATGTAGCGTCATTTCAAAATTGACATGATACTACGTTAATATTTTTTCGGCTAAAAAAAAACTGCTATAAAACAGCAAATTGTTTCGATAAACTTATGTATCTTGCGGGTTGTTTATTAAAATAGAATTATGAGTATTGAAAAATCTATCAAAGGCGGCGAATTTATCGTCCGAGATACACAAGCGGAAGAGATTTTTATTCCCGAAATGTTTGATGAAGAGCAACGTATGATTGCTCAAACCTGTCAGGATTTTTTGGATACCGAAGTAATGCCGAATCTGAACCGTTTGGATGAGCATGAACCCGGATTAATGCCAAATATTCTGAAAAAAGCAGGCGAAATGGGCTTACTCGGTGTCTCAATACCCGAAGAATACGGCGGTTTCGGGCAAAATTTCCTGACATCCATGCTTGTAGCCGAAGTGCTTGGCGCAGGTTATGCCTTTTCTGTTGCTTTCTCCGCAGATACCGGAATCGGAACGCTCCCGATTATGTATTACGGCAATGCAGCCCAAAAAGAAAAATATCTGCCCGGACTTGCAACAGGCGAAATTCTCGGTGCATACTGCCTCACAGAACCCGGTGCCGGCTCCGATGCAAATTCCGGAAAAACAAAAGCAGTCTTAAATCAAGCAGGCACGCATTATGTTTTGAACGGTCAAAAAATGTGGATAACAAACGGCGGTTTTGCAGATGTGCTGACTGTTTTTGCAAAAATTGACGAAGACCGAATTTTGAGCGCATTTATTGTGGAACGAAATTTCCCCGGCATCACCTTTGGAGCCGAAGAGCATAAAATGGGTATCAAAGGCTCATCTACGGTGCAAATATTTTTTGAAAATTGCGAAGTTCCGGTCGAAAACTTGCTCGGTAAACGCGGTGACGGTTTCCGTATAGCATTGAATATATTAAACTTAGGACGAATAAAACTCGGAGCAAATGTCATTGGGGCATCCAAAGTTGCAATAAACCAATCTGTTCAATATGCCAACGAGCGTAAGCAATTTAAAACGCTGATTTCACAATTTCCGGCAATAAAATACAAACTTGCACAACAAGTTATTAAAGTATTTGCAAACGAAACAGCAGTTTATCGAATGAGTGCTGATGTTGATTCCGCCGTAAAACGCAATATTGCAGCCGGTATGGAAAAAGGACAAGCAAATGTGGAAGCGCAACGCGAATTTGCCATCGAAGCCGCATTAATAAAAGTGTATGGTTCTGAAATGCTTGATTTTGTGGTGGATGAAGGTGTTCAAATTCACGGCGGAATGGGATATTCTTCCGAAACTCCGATAGAGCGAGGGTATAGAGATTCGCGCATAAACAGAATTTTTGAAGGCACCAACGAAATTAACCGCAACGTTACATCGGATACTCTTATCAAAAAAGGACAAAAAGGAGAAATTCCGCTTTTCGAAAAAGCGAAAGAAATCGCTAAATTTGCACAAGAAATTCCTGAAAAACCAATGTTTAACGGTGAGTATTGGCACGATGTAAAAATTATAATTGACAATTTTAAAGCCGCATTTTTATTGCTCGCTGATGCTGCTTCCGAAAAATTCGGAAAACAACTTCCGGCAGAACAAGAAGTTCAATTCAATTTTGCGGATATAATTATTCAATGTTACGTAGCTGAATCATTCTACCTGAGAGTCAAGAAGTTAGAAACAGTTAAAGCAAACATTTCACTTTACAAAGATATGCTCAACAGTATGCTTTTTGATGCAGCAAATGTCATAAACAGAGCCGGTAAAGAAACTATTGCTGCCATTGATGATGTTTCGACGTGCGATAAGCTAAGCAAAGGGTTACATTGTTTTACGAGTATGTTCCCTGTAAATGTTAAAGATGCTCGCCGTCGTGTTGCCGAAAAATTGATTGAAGATAATCGTTATCAATTCTGATTTTCAGGTGCTTGCACATTTTCAATTCATTATGTAGTCGCTGTAAGAAAACTCATAACTTGTTGAAATTCTATACGATATTGCGAAATTTCGTTCTGAATGTTTATAAATTCTGTTGAAATTCAATCGAAATTCAATTGAAACTATTTCTACTTTACGAAGTTATGCCGGCAAAAGAAAAGCGTGGACGCTTATTG
>DYOJ01000519.1 GCA_020720705.1 Acetofilamentum sp. | reverse complement strand
GTTAAAGTATGTAGTTAGTAGTGAGTAGTTAGTAGTGAGTAGTTAGTAGTGAGTAGTGAGTAGTGAGTAGTTAGTAGTTAGTAGTTAGTAGTTAGTAGTTAGTAGTGAGTAGTGAGTAGTGAGTAGCGAGTATGCAGATTGTTTCTATTATTTTTGTAAAGTATTGATAATCAGGTTTATGCGATTCTTTTGATATTGAAAATCATATTTATACTCAAAACGGCTGATTTCTTACTTTTATACTTAATTAAATATTTAACAATCAGATAATTATCACATTTTTAAATTAACTCATTTTCAGTATAAGAATACTGTCGGTTTATAAAAATTATAAATATATGTCAAAATGAAAACTTTAAAATTCCTGATACCGATAACGTTAATCGTTTTTCTATCCTACTGCGACGATGATTTTTCTCCCGCACCAAAGGAACCGGATAAAGTCTTGTTGTTAGAACTTGTAAACGAGTATCGTACTTCGGGTTGCAACTGCGGAGACGATTATTTTCCGCCCACAACAGCCGTATCTTGGAACGATACCCTCGAGGCGGCAGCAAAGGCACATAGTTTGGACATGGACGAAAATGATTTTTTTGACCATACCGGAAGCAACGGCTCGTCTGCCGGCGACAGAATATCCGCACAATCCTATCAATGGAATACTTATGGCGAAAATATTGCACAAGGATATACCTCCGAACAAGATGTTATTGACGGTTGGATAAAAAGTGAAGGGCATTGCCGAAATATTATGAACCCTAATTTTAAACAAATGGGTGTTGCAACAAGCGGGTCGTTTTGGACACAAGTGTTTGCATCACATTAAATTATAAATTTTTATTAAGATGAAATTTTTTATTGATACTGCCAATTTGGCACAAATTAAAGAGGCGCAAGCACTCGGAATTTTAGATGGTGTAACGACCAACCCTTCGCTTATGGCAAAAGAAGGAATTAAGGGACATGAAAATATCCTGAATCATTATCGTGCAATTTGCGATATTGTGGACGGCGATGTAAGTGCCGAAGTGCTTGCTACCGACTATGACGGCATGATAAAAGAGGGCGAAATGCTTGCTGCCTTACACGACCAAATTGTGGTAAAAATACCTATGACCAAAGACGGTATTAAAGCCATTAAGTATTTCTACGATAAAGATATACGTACAAATTGCACTCTCGTATTTTCTATCGGACAGGCATTGCTCGCAGCTAAAGCCGGAGCAACTTATGTCTCGCCTTTTGTTGGTCGTTTGGACGATATTGCCTCAGACGGCGTAGAACTTGTCGCTCAAATTGTGGATTTATATCGTTTCTACGGATATAATACCGAAGTACTTGCTGCTTCAATTCGTAGTACGCAACACATAATTCAATGTGCCGAAGTTGGTGCCGATGTCATCACCTCACCGCTTGATTCAATTTTGGGTTTACTTAAACATCCGCTGACTGATAGTGGTTTAGCTAAATTTGTTGAAGATTCAAAAAAAATGAACGCTTAGGATTAAATATCGTGATTTATTGACAACTGTTTAAGGTTTCTCGTTGAGGGTTGTTGTTTTATACTTTTGATTATAAGTTGTTTCGCATATTTTTTGAGTCTGAGCAGTAAATCACATCAACACATTAGTAAATCAGTCAATCAATACATTATCAAATCAATACATTATCAAATTTTCACAAATTCAAATTACGTATATGGTAGAATCAAACATGATAATCGAAGAGGTAACGCCACAGTCAGGCGATTACAAAATTGCGAAAGATATTCGTGAGCGAGTGTTACGAAAACCACTCGGTTTAACGTTCACCGAGCAAGATATGGCAGAAGACCAAGCCGATATTCATTTCATAATGAAAGACCCGGCAAATGGTGTTGTAGCCGGAACAGTTGTTATGAAACCTTTGTCGGACAGTAATTGGCGACTACGACAACTTGCAGTCGAACCGAAATATCAAGGACAAAATATCGGCGGCTTTCTTACCCGACATTGCGAAGGCTTTGCTCGACAAAAGGGCGCTCAAAAAGTAATCTTACATTCAAGACTAAATGTTGTGAAATTTTATCAGAACATGGGTTATGTATCAGTAGGAGAGGAGTTTTACGAGGTCGGTATCCCTCATTTTCGAATGGAAAAAGTGCTTTAGTTTAGTGTAAACACTTTTTGACCGTAATATTTCAGCAAATTATTTTTTCAATATTTTTACAACAGATTTATTAAGTGTTTGTAAGAAAACGTGTAAATATCTGATATTATGTAGGTTATTGTCAATTATTCAATCGAATGTTTTGTCAATTCGTAGTCATTCAATAGTCAAAAAAGTAGTCATTCATTGTTCTTATACCAAACCGCTGTCAAGATTAAGATTTTATTTCTGCACATATCAGGTGTTTTCACCTGATACTTAGGGTCTGCTGAAAAACTTACAATTAGCTAAATTACAGTAAAATAAAGCA
>DYOJ01000518.1 GCA_020720705.1 Acetofilamentum sp. | reverse complement strand
CACCCCCGAACGTCAGGATTTTGTGATTGAAAATTTGAGAAGCGTGGAAGAGGTGCTTTAAAAATGAAAAATTAATAATGTATAATGAATAATTTTGATAAAATCTGAATATCAATAAGTTAAAGATAAAACTGTTATACTTTGTATAGAGTCCTTTCTTTAATACCAGAACAGTTTTCTGTCATTTTACCGAAAAATTGCGGCTATGTATTTAAAAAAAATCAACATAAAAAATTATTTCAGTATTGATAATGAAGGGATTTTACTCGAAAATCTCCAAAACCATCCTGAAATATACTTTGCCGGCGAAAATGGTGTAGGTAAAACAATTTTGTTGCAAGCCATTGCACGCGCCGTTAAAGGTCAGCAGTCTATCGGTACGGTTATAGATGTTTTGGAGCAAAACAAAAGTAAAACAGAAGCCATTTTTGAAGCGGAAACAGAACATTCGGTTGCTTTTTTCGCTTATGGCATCAACAGATTATCAATAAAAGGATTAGAAGAAATTGATTTCAGAAAAGAAGAGGTTTACATTTCGCTTTTCGATAACAGCCGCAACTTGACCAATCCGGTGTACTGGTTGCAAATGCTGGAATTAGATAGAAAACACGGAAAAAAAACGATTGAACCCGAAGCCGAGCAGGAACTTTTGTCTGACTTGTTAGATAAAGATGTGCGGATTCGATTTGACGGCAGCGAAGTCATTTTCAGCGAAAAAGGAACGGACGACTTGAGTTTTGAGCAATTGTCAGACGGCTATAAAAGTACAATAACTTGGATTGCCGATTTGTTGGCACGGTTGTCGTTCAAACAACCGGAAGTCCGAAAATTGTCTGAATATAAGGCGATTGTGTGTGTAGATGAAATCGGAATTTTCTTGCACCCGGCACTTCAGTTTGATGTTGTAAAAAAATTGCGCTCAAAATTTACCGGAATCCAATGGATTTTTACCACACACAGCCCGATGGTGATGTTGGGCGCGTCTGCGGATGCAATTACATATAAAATATACAAAGACAACGGAAAGACCCGCATTTCGGAGCCGCTGGAATTGAAAAATTATACGGCAAACAGCCTCATTACCTCTCCGATTTGGGGTATGGACAAATTTTACATGCAAAATACTAAACCCGAATTCATTTCGGATATTGACGACATTTACCAAAAAATTTACGATGCCGTTCAAAAAGAGCGAAAATCCAAACCCTACATGTCCGACAACGATTTAGTACACCTGATAGAACAAAATTTGAACGAACCTCAGACTAATTATCAAAACTCGGAAACGGAAGAGCCGACGTATTATTTGTTGAACTCAAAGATATTTACAAGAGAGCAATCTATAGATTTTTCTTATCCGGATTCAAAACTGCTATTAGATGAAGAAAATATTTCAGTATTGAAAAAGTTAAAAAAAGAAGACAAAATCTTTTTCTTAAATTTTGATTCGCGTTTGATAGTCTCTCGAATTTTGATTGACTTTCCTTTAAAAATACAACAATATACATTAGGTGTTTTTGCCATAAATTGTAAACATGATAGATTTTTGGGTAAATCTGTTAGTTTTGAAGATTTAACTGCAATTTCAATTAAAAAATACGACATTAATAAACTGTTGATAGAAATTGATAAACAAGAATATGATTGGATAGTCAAAGAAACTTTCGATATAAATCTTATGTTCTAACCCATGACCCCAATCCGCAAACCACATAGCGTCCCCGAAGCATTGACCAATGCCGAAGCAAATGCCGAGTTTCAAAAAAACATTGAAGCACAAGCGTTTGTCGGAAAAGACGTGTACAGAAAAGTTCGCACGGAATTGGAAGCGTTATATCATTCAAAATGCGCCTATTGCGAATCGAAAATTACTACAATCGGGTACAGCAGAATCGAACATTACCGACCGAAATCAAACTATTATTGGCTGGCTTACTCTTGGGATAACTTATTGCTTGCGTGCGAACGTTGCAACACAAACAAGGGCAACAAATTTGAAATATCCGGAACAAAAATCGAATATGCCAATGAACGTTTAGACGAATTACAAACCAACAGTTCCAAATTTGATACGACAGAACGCCCAAAAATCGTGAATCCCGAACAAGTTTCTGATTTTTCCGAACATTTAACATTCAATTTGAATGCAGAACTAATCGGAATTTCCGATGAAATGAACTATACGATAAATATCTGCAAACTAAATCGTGAGGAACTAAAAGAATCTCGCTTCCGCATTTTAAACAATCACAAGTTTAGTTTAACTTTACAAAAAGACAAAATACAAGCACTTTTGCGCTTAATCAAAGAGTTGGAATATTCAATTTCAAAAAACGAAGATTTCATCGCTTGGAAAACATATTTAGCCCAACACTATAAATTGATACTTAAAAGAGTCTGAAAATACCCCCATGAAAGACGAAGACATCATACAACACAACGAGCAGCACGAGCACGACGACCGCC